>JAGOHK010000048.1:0-29796 GCA_017996175.1 Leptospiraceae bacterium | reverse complement strand
ATCGAGAGAGAAAAGAATTTGTAGATTTACTTTGGGTTGTAAAAGGTATTAGGCTCTTTAACTGTGACGAAAATGGTCAGAATTACATTAAAGAACTTGGTATTTTAACTGAGTTTGAAATGAGCGAAGATGACTTGGATTGGAGAGGCAAAGGAAAGACTTTGGATGATGCCTTAAAAGAAGCCTTCAAGCGAACAAAAGTTCCAATGGAGGAGTTTGATGTTACGAAATGGGCTAAAGACAAATACGGGAAATCTAGACCTGTTGAATGGGTTAGTAAACACAATTCCGAAGTAAATATTGATGCGCCGCATATCTATGATGGTCCGGATGTATTTCATGTTGGTTATCAAACAGAAGGAAAGAAAAATATTGTAGGGCATATTCTTATGGATTGTTTACCCTATTTCAGAGAACTAAAGAAAGACAATGAATAGATTTATAAAAGAAAATATCTACGAAACGATTACCATTGTAAAATCTAGAATTCAAGAATTGAATCTAGAAGAAAGCAATCTATTTAGAAAAAAATTCCAAGAAAAATTCACGGAAGGACACGGCTACTTTCCCATTTGGCATAATATTCATCCACGCTATAGTGTTCGTCAGCAAAATGCATGGGAGTGGTTGGATGACTTTATCCAGATGAAAGAAACCTATATTCTTTTTGATAAATGCGATCAGCCAAATGTTTTTATCTTTGAAGAGAATCAGTCCTTAACACAATTTCTTGCCGAATTCCCTGATTACATTTGTTATTTCACGAACAAAAACCTAGACTACGTTCTTTGTCAAAATGATAGTGACTACCTAATCGCTTCCGGCACCGCCATCGACTGGCTACGGCAAAAAGTCCTTATCCTCACTTCCCAAGGTTGGCAAGATGCGGATAAGCGGAGTAAACCGGAAGAGTTTGAGTGAATCACCAATGCAAATTATAAAAAACAAACTAGAACTAAACAAAATCATACGGGAACTAAAATCGCAGAACAAAACAATTGGCTTTGCACCGACGATGGGATTTTTACACGAAGGTCATACAACTCTTTTTGCTGAATCAACGGCTAATACCGATATAACGGTAACGTCTATCTTTGTAAACCCAGCGCAGTTCAACGATCCAAAAGATTTTGAAAAGTATCCACGCAATACGGAAGCTGATTTAGCAAAATGTAAAGAAGCTGGTGTGGATATTGTGTATTTGCCGGAGGTAGAAGATATTTATCCGGGAGGAAAAATTCCTGATTTAAATATGAAAATTCCCCATCTCATGAAAAGTCTTTGTGCGACTACACGACCGGGACATTTCGAGGGTGTGCTTCTTGTGATTGCAAATTTATTTCATACCGTGGAGCCTGATATTGCTTTTTTTGGGTTAAAGGATTACCAGCAGTTTCTTATCATAAAAGAATTTGCTAGAGCGACAGGATTTAGAATGAAAGTGGTCGGAGTGGAAACGATTCGAGAGAGTGACGGACTTGCGATGAGTTCTAGAAATGCGAGGCTTTCGAGCGAAGATCGGAATTTGGCAAGTTTAGTTCCTAACGCATTTCAGACTTCTAAGGAGTATATTTTGAATGGGGGAAGAGAACCAAAAAAGATTTTCGAGATTTTTTCCGAGATGGTTTTACATTCACAGAAAATGAAAATCGATTATGTGGAAGTTTTGAATGTAGATGATCTAAGTCCTCTCGAAAAATTAGAGGGAAATATTTTAATTGCCATTGCCATCTTTTGTGGGGATGTGCGGCTTATTGATAATATTCGGTTGACAGTTAAGTAACTCTAAGTAAGATTCCTGCTATATGGAAACTTTAATGGAATGTTTACTGAATCCCGGTGTGCCTTGTGATAACTGGCTGAATTATGCGTATCTTGTCTGGTTTGCGTTCGGGATTATTCTTATTATCTTGGAATTTTTTATTCCTGGGATATTTATTGTTTTTTTTGGTTTTGGAGCTTTGATTACTGGTGGGCTTCATTATTTATTTAATTTTGGAATTGGCGTTCAGATTACGATTTGGATTATTTCCTCCTTCGTAATTATTCTTTTTGGTGCAAAATTTTTAAAAGACCTATTTCCCTCCGATCAGTCTTACGAACCTACAATGGTCGAAAATCCAAGTGGGCGAATTGTTTCTGTCATTAAAAATATTCATGTTGGTAGAAAGGGTGGTCGGATTTCGTTTCAGGGAACCGACTGGGATGCAATTTCAAAAGATGCTGAAATCGCAAAGGGAAGTTTTGCAAAAATTATAGAAAGAGACAATCTTACTTTTTATGTGCAAGCTGCTTCTGAATCCGAAATCACAAATTACTTAAACTCAATAAAAAAAGTAGAAGAGGAAGACTAAATTGTTTTTTATTATCCTCCGTTTTTTTTTGATTCTTGGAATTGTTTCTTTTTTTATCTATTATTTTACGATTGTAGTTGTTCCGGAAAATTCTATTTTTATCCAAGAGAGACTTGGTCGTTACCATAGAACTTTATCTGCTGGGTTTCATTTTCAATTTCCGTTTGTAGATAAAATTGCCTATAAGCTCAGCGGAAAAGAGCAAACTTTGATTATAAAAAGTTTAAAATGTGAAACTGCAGACGGACTTGAGTTTTCGATTGATTCCGTTTTTGTTTTTCAAATCCAAGACCCAATTAAGGCTGTCTATGAAACGGAAAATTATGGACTTTCTATTTTACAGGAAATACAAAGACATATAATTGCTGAAATTCATAACCACCACTCGGATGAAATATTTGCCAGAAGATATGGAATGAACCAAAGTGTAGTAAAACATGTAGGCGAACAAGCCAAGAACTGGGGAATCAAGATTATTCGCTTTGAAATTCAACAGATGACACGAAATGCTAAAATCACTTGACTCTATTTTGAAAAAAAACCTAAATGAAATCATATTTGAAAATAACGAGATTCTAAATTTTTTAATAAATTAGGAGATACAATGGGTGTTACGTTTACAATATTTTTTATCATAGCGATTATCATTGTCTATAAGACTTTTATCATCGTTCCAGAGCAATATGCTTTTATCAAAGAGAGTTGGGGCAAATACCAAGATCCCCCACTGAAACCGGGTTTTCATTTCTTAGTTCCGATAATGGATAAAATTCATTACGAACATAGTTTGAAAGAAGTAGCGTATGACGTTCCTCCGCAAGAATGTATTACGAAAGATAACGTTTCCGTAGAAGTAGATGGAATTTTGTATATTAAAATTTTAGATCCTGCTAAAACTTCTTATGGAATCGACAACTACTTATTAGCCACAACCCAGCTTGCAAAGACAACTCTTCGTTCTGAAATTGGGAAGCTAAATTTGGACGATACTTTTTCAGAAAGAGAAGCAATCAATCAAAATGTAGTTAGACAAGTGGATCATGCAACCGATGCGTGGGGAATTAAAGTTACCCGCTATGAAATTAAAAACATCACTCCTCCCAAACAAGTTCTTCATTCTATGGAGCAACAAATGCGTGCTGAGCGGGAAAAACGTGCGGAAATCACTATTTCGGAAGGAGAAAAGGCTGCTCGTATTAACCGCTCCCTTGGGGAAAGAAAAGAAGCAATCAATATCTCGGAAGGAGAAAAACAAAAACGTATCAACGAAGCAGAAGGTCGTGCAAGTGAAATCGAAATGATTGCAACTGCAACTGCAACCGGTATTAAAGCTGTCGCTGAGGCAATTGCAAAGAAGGGCGGGGAAGATGCTGTAGACTTGCAGATAACCCAGGGTTACCTCGAATCCTTCGGAAAAATTTTAACTAGCTCAAAAACTACAGTCCTTCCTTCAAACATGGCAAATATAGTTGGAGCTTTTGAAGGTTTATCTAAAGTAACCGCTTCGTTTCCAGGTGGAGATAAAAATAAGGGAGATAAAAAATAATGGATAATTTTGTATATGTATTTTGGGTAGCCTTTTCTCTTTATATAGCTTTTAAATTTATTCGTTCGGTTAGAATTGTTGCCGCACAGGAAATATTGATAGTAGAACGTTTAGGTAAATACCATCAGACATTAAACGCTGGTTTGCATTTTCTAATTCCTTTTTTGGATAAGGTGACTTATGCGCATACGTTAAAAGAACAGGCGATTGAAGTACAACCTCAGATTTGTATCACGAAAGATAACGTACAGGTGAAAGTCGATGGAGTATTATATCTAAAAATTCTAGATGCACAAAAAGCAAGTTATGGTATCGAAGATTATCGATTTGCCTCAATTCAATTAGCGCAAACTACTATGCGCGCTGTTATCGGAACTCTTGAACTTGATAAAACTTTTGAAGCTCGTGATTCTATTAATCATAGAATTGTAGAAGTGGTTGATAATGCCGCTGAGTCGTGGGGAATCCAAGTTAACCGCTACGAGATTCAGAACTTGAGCCCTCCTAAGACAGTTCTCGAAGCAATGGAAAAACAAAAAACTGCTGAATTAAACAAAAAAGCAGAGATTTCACTTTCAGAAGGGGACAGGGATTCTAAGATTAACCGCTCCGAAGGTTTAAAGCAAGAAGCTGTGAACAAATCCGAAGGGGAAAAACAAAAACGAATCAACGAAGCAGAAGGTCGTGCTAAGGAAATTGAATCTATTGCACTTGCGACTGCGAAAGGTATTGAGTCGGTTGCTCAGGCGATTAGTGCTTCCAAGGGCAAGGATGCGGTTAAACTTCAAATCGTTCAAAGTTTTATCAAAGAATTTGCGCACCTTGCAAAACCAAATACAGAAATTGTGTTACCAATGGATTTGACAAATATCGAATCTATAACAGAGTCTGTTACAAGAATTATAGATAAAGGTTAATAACTAATGGCACTTTCTGCGGATCAAATTGTCGAATTACAAAAATTGCAAAGATTACTTTCGCTTTTAGAAAAAACCTTTGCCGCTTCTAAAAATGACGAGCAGAAAAAGCGAGTATCCAAAGATATTCAGAAGTATAAGACGAGGATACTCGCTATATCCCCCGACGGGATTCCGGATAATATCCATAATGCGACTCCCTATCAACAACATACAACATCCTCTGAAACCAATGTATCACCTCACTCTCATTCGCAATCAAGCGCGAGTATTCTTTCGAATATTGCAATCATGAAAATCTCGCCACACTCACATGATGCAGAGATTAACTTCATTGCGACTTTAATCAATGTTATGGAAACCGAATATGTTCCTGTACTCGGGGACTCCCATACTAAATTCGATTTTTCTCATGCAACTGAGAGAGACAACGTAATCAAACATTTAGAAAATATTAGACGGACTATGAAAGTTCTCACAGAGACTATTGAAGAGTATGCGCTATCTGAAAAGCAAGATTTTAAAGAACAGTTAGGTCGAATGAAAAACAAACAATCTCGGATATTTATTTCAGAGGCAGGGGATATGTTTAAGGTATTCAAAGAATTTTTAGAAAAGGTGCAGAATGATATGGAAGACGGTGGTGTGGTTGTCATGAATTTAGGAGATAAGATTCATTTTAATTCAAGGTTTGAGAGAGCAACTTTGTTGGAAGGGAAAGATATTGGTTATGCGCTTCGTCAGTTTCTTGAATTTACGAAAGCTGCTTTACAAAGCATAAGCGTTCCAACTCTAAAAAAATAATTTTAATCGGTTACTTTGAAAAATATAATTATAACAGAGGGAGATCCTACTGGAATATCTTATGAACTGTTTGATAAATCATTTGCATTTATTAAAACAAAGCTCTCAAAATTTAACTTTATATTGGTAGCTAGCCAAAAAAAAATCCAGTCCAGAGCTAAATCCGAAATTCCTATCTATAAGAATCTATCCGAAATCAAACTAGAAATTTTACACAAAAGCCAGTCAGGCGGAATCTTTTCTTTATGTAAACCTATTTTAAATAAGAAAGAAGAAGATAAACTAATTTTAGGAAAGCCATCTATTTATAGCGGCAAAGTCGCATTTTCCTCACTTTTGACTGGAATTCAGTTACAAAAAGAAATAGCTGGAGATATTATTACTCTTCCGCTGAGCAAAGAATGGGTCATTGCGTCAGGTGAAAAAACTTTTCAGGGACATACGGAGGTTTTTGCGAAGGAATATAATACTAAAACTTTTATGTTAATGTATGGGCGAAAACTAAAAGTCATTTTACTCACTACTCATATACCTCTAAAGTCGGTGAGTTCAGCTTTAAAAAAAATAAGAATTACGCCACTAATTAAAGCAATTCAAAATTCTAAATTAATAAACTCACCAAGAGTGGGTTTCTGTGGATTAAATCCACATGCAGGAGAGAATGGAAAAATAGGTCGTGAAGAAATTGAAATTATTATTCCTTACATTGCGGAAATGAAAAAGCTTGGCTTAGATGTACATGGACCAATCTCAGCCGATTCTCTATTTATTCCTGAGATTTCTAAAAACTTTGATTTGATTTTTGTTTGTTACCATGACCAGGGACTAATCCCATTTAAATCGTTCGAAGGAAAAAAAGGAATCAATGTAACTCTTGGACTTGATTTTCTAAGAGTATCTCCAGACCATGGAACTGCATTTGACATAGCAGGAAGGGATATTGCTGATCCGAATAGCTTTATCGAATGTATCAGAGTATTAACAAAATGACATTTATAGAACAAATTATAGCTCCTATATTTATATTGTGGTTTATAGGTCTTATCCTTTCCTTTTTTAGAAGAGATTTAGAGTTTTTATGGAAGGCATTTTTCTTATTAATATTTTTATTCTATGTAATTCAATTTCATGAAGAAATTTTTGCCGCTTACTATCGTTTCAAATATAACTACGCAAAAGAAGTAGTAAATTGGATTTATGGAATAGGTAAAGCGACTTATTACTTTCTATTCATTTCTTGGGCTATTACTCTAATTCGAATTTACTATAGCGCATCTGGATTTTTAAGTGAGCTTACCATCCGAATTCAAGTTATAATCACTCTCCTGTATTGGGTTTTATTTTACATTTACACTTTATTTCAACTTCGAATTGATAATTTTTTATTAAATACCCTAGTCAATTTCCTGAGATTTAATTAGCTCTGAATAAAATTTCCTAGCAAATGGGAAGCCTCTTTTTGTGAAAAGGGAGACATATATTTAATTGCTTCCATCTTTGAAAAAGATTTTCCTATATATACTATTTCTATTGCTTTTTAAGAAAACAATAGTATACTTGGCAACTATTCTCTATATGTTAGAGATTACTTTAAAATTAGGAGCCAATAAAATGATGAATCCAAATAATAAAATATTTATTGTCATCACTGCTTTTATCCTTTCTTTCAGCTTTCAACAAACAGCACTCCTGTCAGAAAAAAAGATCGAATTAGATAGTGCCGAAAAAGCTAGACGTAAAGAAAAGTTAAAGAAACTGAATATAAAATCTTTTATTAATAGAAACAATGAAAGAGCAGATGAAAAAACTAGAAAAGCTGATTTTGATACTGGAAAAAGACTTTCGAATCTTTTTAAATCTGATGCAGAGAATGCGAATCATAAAGGCATTTCTATTAAGCGATTCGAAAGTAAAGAAGAAGGTCTTTTGGGTGCAGATGTATTGGAGTTCACGAAAGAAGTTTCTTACGGACATATCAATGCTATCGTTAGGGTTGTGTCTGGATATATTTCAGGTATGTACGAATATACACAGGAGGATTCTGAATTATTGGCGCTTTATGTTATCTATTATAATCGAAAACATCGAAGTGATATGGAATACTTAAAGGCAAATTTCTATCCGAACGATATTGTAAAAAAAGAAAGGTTAGGTATCCCGGAAAAATTCGAAGGTTGGCGTGGTCAAACCCAGATATTAATTCCGATTGAAAAGAATCTAGCAAAGGGTGGTGGATTTGATATTGCCACTTTTGAATTGGAGGATCAAGTAAATCCAGATATAGATGCTGGTAATCAGAAGAAATTTGCCAAATTGCAAGATAAAAAAATCAATCTAGAGAAAGAAGAAGTTCAAGCAAAATATGATGTTATTCAAAAAAAAGAAAAAGAACTTCTAAGTCGTAAATCAGTGATAGAAGATAGACTTGCTGAATTAAGAAAAGATCCTGAAAAGAATAAAGAGGAGATTGCGCGTTTAGAGGCGGAGAAGAAAAAAATAGAAAAAGAGTTGGAAATAGTTGCAGTAGAAAAAAAAGATCTTCAAAATAAATTGGAGCAAATCGCAAGAAGAGAAGAGATGCGCAAACTTGGAATTACCTCTGAAAAAGAATACCTAGCCTATCTTGCTAGTCAAACGAAAAAAGAAGAACCACCAGCAAAATTGACACCAGAGGTTGAAATCGAAAAACCCAAAATCGTAGTTGTAGAGAAAGCGCCAACTATAAATTATCCTCCGGAAGATCTTAATTTTTGGCAATCGTTTCATCTCAAGGATAAACGATTTATTGCAGGAAGAGAGTCTTACCAAATCCCAAATGGAATCGTTACAATAGGATACGAATTACCTTATAGTGAAAATTCTGAGTTAATGCTTTATTTGATTAGTTCCTCTCAAGTTCATTTGTTAAAAACTTCAAATGGAATCCGATTAAATTTGAATAGCCCCTTAGTTTATTCTGAAGATAAAATTTTTGTTTTTGAAATTTTTGACGGAATGAATTATTTGACTCAGCTAAATTCTGAGTTGGCTTTCGAGCAGAGAAGTTCGCATCCAATTCATCTTAACTCATTGATTCAAATTGAAGGTGATAAAATTGTAGTTACTAAAAAAGAGAAGACTGGTAGTTTAGATGATGTATTGTACTTTAGCCGCAAAGATTTGAGTTTAATACAATAGATCCTTTGTTGGATATTGCGGATTAGAGTTTGTATAAAAGCAAAGAAAATACCTCTACAGAGAGCAGAGAGTCCATGGAGAATACTGATTGCGCTAGAGCTATTGATTCTTTTCTCCGTGTTCTCCGAGTGTGGAGTTTACACCGAGCCCTGTCGAATCATTTTTTTACGCAGTTTCTAAATCTGAAATGATTTTGAGTTGGTTTAAGAATTTTTATATTATTTAAATAAACTGAGTTTAATGATGAGTTTGCGTAAGTTTACTTAAATTAAATAAAGTCGTAACTTCCTAAACCTTCAAAGACTGGTTTACAAAAATAATATCCTTGGATATAATTAATCCCCATATCCTTTAATACTTTAAATTCCTCTTCGGTTTCAATTCCTTCTGCAATAACTTTGATTTCTATTTCACGGCAAACATAGAGTATTCCCTGAATGATACTTCTTCTTACTCTATCTTTGTCAATTCCACGAACTAGTGCCATATCTATTTTTATATAATCCGG
This sequence comes from Leptospiraceae bacterium, assembly GCA_017996175.1. Classification (GTDB taxonomy): domain Bacteria; phylum Spirochaetota; class Leptospiria; order Leptospirales; family Leptospiraceae; genus UBA2033. The sequence goes on along the minus strand of JAGOHK010000048.1, from coordinate 20,490 downwards.
CTGAAATTCAGCTAGTAGGTTTAATCCTGAGTAACCGGCACCAAAATCGTCTATGGCAGTTTTAATTCCCTGCCTTTTGTATTCTTTGATAATCGAAAGCAAATGGGCGTGATCCTCTACTTTTTCGCCTTCTGTAACTTCAAAAATTATTCTGTCTTTATGAAAGTTAAATTTTTCAGACGCCTCCATTGTAGTGCGAATACAAGTCTCTGGGTTGTAGATTGCATTTGGGAGAAAATTGATACTTAAAAAAGTATCAATCTTTAATCTAGCAGCTAGTTCAATTGCTCGAACACGACAAGCTTGGTCAAATCTATACCGATTTTCATCATTGACTTTAGATAATATACTATAGGCTGATTCGTTATTGACTCCACGCACTAATGCTTCCTGCGCAAATACTGTTTTATTTTGAATATCGAAAATAGGTTGGTATGCCATGGTAAAAGCAAAATCAAGTCCTGCCCCATCCAAACATTCAGAACAATTCATTTTTTTATAATTTACTTTTTGATTCATGATACGAATATTTCAAACAACTAAAATCCTGTATTAAACTACATTCCTTCTAGATTTTTGCAATTCTATTTATACTACTGTTCCTAAAAAATGACCTTCTTTTAATTCAGAATTAGGCTCTTTATAGGAGTCTATTTGTAAATTTAGAAATTGCCCTACAGTGTATTTTTTAGGCTCAGAAATTTTTACTTTTAAATAATCATCTGTTAGACAGTTTCCGTCACCTTCTAGGATGGCTTCCCGTTTTTTTTCTAAAATTCTTAAACCAAAATTTTTATACTGATCTTGTGAAAGTACATTTAGTTTTTTCACTCTTTCTTTTTTTTCCTCTTTCGATACGCTGTCTTGTAGATGTTCTGCTGAAGTTCCTTTACGAACGGAGAAGGGGAAGGCATGAATTTTGGCAATTTCTAAATCACGGGCTAATTGTAATGATTCGCTAAATTCTATTTCTGTTTCACCAGGAAATCCTGTGATAATATCTGTGCCAATAAATATGTTTGGATTTTTTTGTTTTACAAGACTTATTCTTTTGTAGAATGTTTCAGCAGTATAACTTCTTTTCATTAGTTTTAATATTTTACTACTTCCACTTTGCATTGGGACATGTAGATAATTGCAAAATCTAGGGTGGAGGGTAATCTCTGCTAACTCATGACCGACATCAGATGGTTCAATGGAAGAAATTCGAAGTCGTGAATATTCAAGTGTATCTAATATTTTTACCAAAAGTTTATTGAAATTTTTAGTATTGGAATCGTCTCTAAACCAACCCAAATTAACACCGGTTAATATAATTTCACCCACACCATTGTCTTGTAAAAATTTTACCTGATCTAATACATCCAAAGAATTTCTACTTACACCTTTTCCTCGGGCTTGTGGAATTTTACAATAAGAACAAATACGGTTACACCCGTCTTGGATTTTTAAATAAGCACGAGTATGATTTTGCGGCAGAACATCTGAATAGGAAAAACGATCGAGTTTCTCTTGTTCAGATGTTTCCATGTTTTGATTTTTTTCTAATATAATGTAAGGTAGTTTTGACTTATCTGTATTACCCACAACACCTGTAACACCTGGAATTTTCTCTATTACTTCTTTATCCGTTTGTGCATAACAACCAGTAACCCAGACTTGGGATCCTGGGTTGTTTTTTATAGCATTTCGAATGATATTTCTATTTTTGGAATCAGCACGATTTGTAACTGTGCAAGTATTGATAATTACAATTCCAGGTTTTTCGGATTCTTGGACTGTATTAATTCCTAACTTAGAAAAGGAATTTGACAAACCATCGGTTTCAAAAATATTTAATCTACATCCAAGCGTGTGAAAACTTACAGTATTATTCATAAGAGCGAGGAATAGATCCCATTTATTCTTTTCTGGTTTTCTAAAAACACAGGGTTTTGATTTGAATTAATGGCGGATTCAAGTTGTGATTTTGCTAAATCTAAATTTATTTTTGCTTTTTCTTTTTCATTCGTTTTTAAATTTTGAAGTGCCATTTGTTCGTAGACGAGGGCAAGATTATTTTTTAGGTTTGCATTTGTTGGCGCGAGTGCAGACGCCCATTTTAGACTAATTTCTGCTTTTTCGAAATCCCTTTTCAGGTAATAGATATTAGCCTCCAGTGTAAGAGGGCGGTAGTCATCCACTAAACTCAGTTTTAATTTTTCTATAATATCTAAAGCAATTTCTACTTTTCCGTATTTTAAAAGAAGTGCGACTTGTTGTAATCGTAATTCTGACTCGGCTGGAAATTTTTTAACAGCATCTTCGCAAAGTTCAAGAGCAGGTTTATACATTTGAGCTGAGTTGTATAATTTAATAATATCAATATATGCCTTTGTGTCGTCTGGTTTAAATTTGATAGCAGATTGGAAATGACTAAGTGCTGGCTTGATTTCTTTTAAATTCCAATAGTTAAATGCTGCAAGGTAATGTAATTCATACCTGGGTTTTTCTATTTTAAAAACTTCCCGTAGTGTTTGTAAGGATTCTTGGTAAGCAGCCGATTTATATTCGGCTAAAGCCTTTTCGTAAGTAACAGTTGATTCTTGTGCGTAAATTGATAATGATAGAACTAAGAATAGGAATAATTTCATGGTCTTTTTTTCCTCTACTGACAATTTCTGAAAGTTAGGAAATTAGGAAATGAATTTTTATTTTAACTCTTCCACACCAATAGATTCTGTGAATATTGCTTCAATTTCTGACTGAAATGGCTCTACCGGATCAATAAAAACGGAAACGAGTTCATACTGGTTTAAAAGGAAAGTTTCAATATGTTCCTCTGACAAAAAGCTCTTATCGCCAACTAGAATGTAGGGCATTCCTTCTGGAGTAAATCCTGATTTGTAGTCATAAGGAAATAGAAAGTCCTGCAGGAGAAGATACCCGGTTCCAAAATATACTCCTTCTCCATAGTAATATTTGTATCGAATGGAGACTTCTGGAAGAATAATGTCCGGTTGTATCACTCCTATAGTTATCTTTTCTATGGACGCTACGATTCTAGTTTTTCTCCACTCGAACCATAGCCTCCTAAATAAAAAGTAGGTTAGTACAATCAATACTGGGATGACAAAATTAATCAACTTGCACTGACCACTTCTTTTGTTTTTGAATTGTCATCAATTTCCAATCCATAATCTTCCCAAGGTTGTTCATCAAAGGTAAACTTTTTATCCTTAGCGTCTACTTTGATGATCGTAGGCATTTTATATGCGCCCGTAAGTAACTGGGTCGCCATATAGTCTTCTAATTCCTTCTGGAAAATTCTTCGGAGTGGTCTTGCTCCAAATGCAGAATCGTAGCCAATATCTGCCATATACTCCTTTGCATCTTGTGTCATCGTAATTAAAATCTTTCTTTCTAACAATCGTGCATTAAAATCCTTTAGCATAATACTTACAATTGCAACGATTTCTTCTTTTTTGAGAGGTTGAAAGTAAATCACTTCATCCACGCGGTTTAAAAATTCAGGGTTAAAATATTTTTTTAGTTCATCACGGGCTAATTCTGATTTTGCTTTATCTCTGTCTCCTTCATGGTCTTCAAAACCTACGCGGCCACCTTTTTGGATTTCCTTGGCACCAATATTAGAAGTCATAATTAAAATTGTATCTCTAAAATTTACTTTTCTTCCTTTAGTATCAGTTAGATTTCCCTCTTCCATAATTTGGAGTAGTATATTAAATAAATCATGATGCGCCTTTTCTATCTCGTCGAGTAGAATTACTGAGTAAGGTTTTCTGCGGACAAACTCTGTTAGCTGTCCACCATCATCATATCCAACGTATCCCGGCGGTGCTCCAATTAATCTAGACACTGCATGAGGCTCCATGTATTCAGACATATCAATTCTGAGAATATGATCTTCTTTTCCAAAAAGGAAAGTAGCCAGTGCTTTGGCTAATTCTGTTTTGCCCACACCAGTTGGTCCGAGGAAGATAAAAGATCCTGTAGGACGTTTTTCATTTTTAAATCCAGTTCTAGATCTTCGGACTGCTCTTGCAATTGTTTCAATTGCGGTATCCTGTCCAACCACTCTTTCTCTAAGAGTTTTATCCATATTGACTAGTTTTTCGTTTTCAGACTCTTCCATTTTTTCGAGTGGAATTCCTGTCCACATAGAAACTACAGAAAGAATTTGGTCTTCATCAATTGTAACTGCTTGGGTTTCAAGTCTTTCCTGCCAAGCCCTTGTCATGTCTTCTACAACTAGTTTTTTGCGATTTACTTCATCTCTAATTCCGGCAGCTTTTTCGTATTCTTGGGAACGAACTAATTCTTCCTTTTTAACGGATAACAGGCGTATTTCTTCTTCTGCTTCTTTAATCGAATCAGGTCTTCCACAATTTGCAAGGCGAGCTTTAGATCCTGCTTCATCAATAATATCAATTGCTTTATCAGGAAGGTATCTATCATTGATATAACGATGAGAGAGTTTCACTGCTTGTTCTAATGCTTTGGAAGTATAACGAACTTTATGGTGTGACTCGTAAGCTTTTTTCAACCCGTCCAGAATTTTGATTGCGTCTTCTACGGAAGGTTCCGCCACCTTCACCGTCTGGAAACGTCTTTCAAGAGCAGAGTCTTTTTCGATATATTTTCTATATTCTGTAATAGTTGTAGCGCCAATGCATTGTAATTCTCCACGCGCAAGTGCTGGTTTCAGGATATTAGCCGCATCTACAGCACCCTCTGCTGCACCTGCCCCAATGAGTGTATGCAGTTCATCTATAAAAATAATAATACTGGTGGAGGAAGTAATTTCCTTCATAATTTTTTTCAGACGTTCTTCAAATTCTCCTCTGTATTTTGTCCCGGCAATGAGTCCCGCTAAGTCAAGTGATAGAACTCTTTTTTCATACAATAATTCAGGGACAGTTTTTTCTATGATAGCGAGTGCAAGTCCTTCTACTATTGCAGTTTTACCGACACCTGATTCTCCTATTAATACGGGGTTATTCTTTGTTTTGCGCGAAAGGATTTGGATTACACGTTCAATTTCCTTTGCTCTTCCAATAACAGGGTCAAGTTTTTTGTCACGGGCTAATTGGGTTAAGTCTCTCGCAAATTCATCGAGTATTGGAGTTTTACTTTTTTCTCCTCTCGGCTGAGTGGAGGATTGCTGACTTGACTGTTGACCAGAGCTTACCCCGACTGTTCCTACGGGAGGTACACCAAGGAGGCGAAGGATTTCACTTTTGATTACATTATAATTAACCCCAAAGGTGGACAGAACAGAGGACGCAATATTGTTATTATCCCTTAGAAGAGCTAATAGAATATGCTCTGTCCCAACATAATTGTGTTTCATTCTCTTTGCTTCTTCTTTAGAAGATTCCACAATTCTTTGGTATCTATCTTGGCTTGTAGGTAAATCTAGTAGAAGATTATCTTCTCTGGATTTCTTTTCTACTTCTCGTTTTAGTTCGTTTAAGTTGATGTTGAGGTTAATTAAGATTTTGACCGCAACAGAATCTTCTTCTCTGAGTAGTCCAAGAAAAATATGCTCTGGACCTACGAAATCGTGACCTAAGCGTTTGGCTTCTTCTCCAGCCATTTCATTGATTACTCTTTTAGCCCTTTTTGTGAATTCTACCATATTTGATCCTTTTAGAAAGATTACTTTTTTAGACTACTAAAAATAGGCTAAAATAAGCTTTATATATTCAGAGACTTTTACTATTAAACATATATGTTGGATATGAAAATTAGCAAGAATTAATTTCAAAAAACAACAAATTATTCTTTTAAAAAAATCTAGGTATATGAAACATTTTTAGTTACACTTGCAGCCTAAGTATTAGACAGAAAAAAGGGAAAATGGTTGATTCTGAATTTAAGAAACTGATTACCGGAGATGAATAAGGGTAAATGAATGGAAAATTATTTGACACGGTCTGGAGCAGACTTTTCTTGGATACTATACCAATTGCCAAAAGTAAATTCTGATTTAAAGATAGATAACTTGTTTTGAGCAATCGGGAATACTCCTTTTTGCGAAAAATGGCGGAACTTATTTATCAGAAGTGGTATGTAGGCATATAGTTATTATATTGAATTGCTTCATTTTCAAAAAAATTTACTCCTTTTAGTTTAAGGCTTTTCTTTACAAAAGGGGCATTCATTAGACCTTTAAGCTTTCAGTTTGCAAAATAGAATTGCATCTGGTTGCCCAATAGAGACAGTTCCGTTTTTATTTAACCGGGTAAATCATCCTTTCCAAGGCAATATTATTAAATTAGACTCGGACTTATTAAGTGGGGGTGAGCACCCAGCTCCTTTTTATTATGGATGTCACTGATTAAAAAATTTATTCTATTTCAGTAAATTTAACTTTATGGGATAATTCTTCTTTTCCGCCAAGACTAATAATTTTAAATTCTAGGTAAGGTTCTTTAGCATCCCAGAATATATCCAAGTTACCAAAATTTTCTTCTATTATGGGGTTACCTATACGTTTCGGATTATTTTCTGGTTTCATAAATTTGAATGGTTTATTCATTGAGCTAGAAGTGAATTCATAAATTGGGTAGGGAAGATTTTCTTTTTCCATAGAAAACTCAGACATATGCCTATCCCCGCTTAGAATGATAACTCGCTTTGCATTTTTCTCTTTAATTAAATCAAAAAACTTTTTTCTATCGGCAGGGAAATTTCCCCATTTTTCAAAGGAATGTGAATCATTTATTAGCTGAATGCTCGATACGATGATTCTTAGATCAGCAGGTTTTTCTAGTTCATCAGAAAACCATTTCCACTGGGTTTCCCCAAGGACTGTTGCGCCTTTATCAGTATTGGGGACATTTCGTTTCAATCCGAAAATTTTTCGCCAATCTCGTTTTAATTCTGATCGGAAATATCTTGTGTCTAACATGATGATTTGAACTCTTTTTCCTTTCGAACCGAAATAATAAGAATCATAAACTCCAGGACGTGTCCAACGAGGCGAATTCTTGTTTTCCTCAAATGCATAGAGAAATATTTTTTGGGAGTTTACTTTATCCTCATATTCGGAGCCTGAATCGTTAACTCCATAGTCATGGTCATCCCAGGTGTATAACATGCGGGATATTTTTTTTAATTTTTTGTATTCATCCCGATTGATTAATAATTTATAATAGAATATTTTTTCTTCTGCGATATAAGAGTCATAATAGATATTATCCCCAAGCCAAACAAATACATCTGGTTTATAGTCGAGCATTGGTTTCCATATCTCCTGCGGATTCCATTGCTCAAGGCAAGATCCAAAACTAATTCTCTTTAATATTTGTTTATTTTCTTCTGCGAGTAGAGATAGGTGAAATAGAAAGATGAGGCTAATGAGGATTTTCTTTAACATAGAAGTTGGTTAAGAGTAGGAACTGTGTAAAAGCAAAGATTTCACTGAACCGCGAAGAGCACGGAAGGTTAAAATTTCCTAGGAAATTTCGAGTTTTTCTTCGAGTCCTTCGTGCTCTTCGTGGTAAAAAATATCTTTTTACACAATCCCTAAACGTAAAATATGTTCTTATTCGTACATACTTTTGATTAAGCTTGCATACTTATCTGAAATTACGTTTCTTTTCATTTTGAAAAGATTCGTGAGTTCATCTCCGACTTCCATTGCTTTAGGTAAAAAACGAAAATCGGAAATTCTTTCAAAGCTCTTAAATCCATTTTGTCCAGAAATAATGTCTTTGATAGCAGTCATGTAATGGGCGCGTAATTTTTCGTTTTTGTTTAAGTCATCTCCGTAATTTATATTCCAGCCAGCCTCTTTCAATTTATCTACTTCCGGCCAAATCAGACAAGAAAGAGATTTTTGATCTTGCCCAACAACAATAACTTGGTTTATATGCGAATGTTCTAAAAGTAAGTTTTCTATTGGAACCGGCTCTACATTTTCTCCGCCAAGTAATACGATAGTGTCTTTTACACGTCCTCTAACAGAAAGAGTTCCGTTAAAACTTCTAAATCCTAAGTCGCCAGTATTGAGCCATCCATTTACGATTGTTTTTGCAGTAGCTTCTGGATTTTTATAATATCCTTTCATTACTTGCGGACCTTTTACGTGGATAACACCGAGTTCCCCCGTTTTAACTTCTTGTCCTTTATCGTTTAGAACTTTTACTTCTGTACCGACAGGTGTAAATCCCACACTTCCCTGTATGACTCTTCCAACAGCGCGTACTGAAATTACAGGCGCACATTCAGTCATTCCGTATCCTTCATAAACTGGAATTCCGATTACATTAAAAAATTCATCCACGTGAGCGGGTAACGCACCACCACCTGAGATAGTTCCACGTAATTGACCACCGAGTGCCTCTCTGATTTTTTCGAACACAAGTTTGTCTAGGGCAGTTGAAGGAATAGCAAGATTAGCCGTTGTGAGTAGAGATTGAATTGTGCGACCAAGTTTTTCCATGCCTTCTTCTTCTTTGGTTTGCAGTTCATTTCCTTGGATATAGTCTAAACCTTTTTTATAACTTTTGCCAACTTCATAAGCAGTGTTAAATAGGAGTTGTCGAATAGGCTCTGATTTCTCCACCTTGGCTTTGATGCCTGCGTATAAATTTTCCCAAAGTCTCGGAGCCGATGCCATGAATGTAGGTTTTACTTTGGTGAAATCATCGCGTAAATCTCGGACGTTAGTGTAATAGATGGCGGCACCTGAGGCTACCATTGAGTAATCGTTCGCCCTCTCGAAAATATGCCAAACTGGTAAAATGGAAAGTACTCTGTCTCCTTTTTTTAATCCAACGATAGGCGGAATCGAAATTACGTTATAAATCATGTTTCTATGAGTGAGCATTACACCTTTAGGAAGACCGGTTGTGCCAGAAGTATAAATGATTGTAAATAAATCATCTTCTTTAGTATCTCTGGCTCTTTTTAGAAGGTCTGTTAGTTTAGCTGCACGTAGTTCCTTTCCTTTCTCAATTGCATCATATACATTGATAACATTATCATATTTTGATTTGTAATCTTTATCTAGAACGATTAGCTTAGTAACCGAAGTTTGTGGGATAATGGGTAATACACTTTCCAATAATTTTTCATGCTCAATAAAACAAAATTTACTTTCACTATGTTCTAGTATATATTGAATTTCTTGCGGGGTAGAGTCCGAGCCGCGTGGAACGTTTACTGCTCCATTCAATAGAACTGCCATGTCGGCGACTGCCCATTCGACACGATTATCAGACATTAATCCAACTTTGTCTCCGGGATTTAAGCCGATGGACATTAGATAAAGCCCAAGATTTTCCCCGTGCGTGTATGCATCTCTAAAAGTAACACCATGAAATTTTTTGTTTGTATCTTTTGTAAAGAACGTAGGTACGTTTCCAGCATTTGTGTTGATAGAAAAGAACATTTCGTTCAGAGTTTTGTAATTACCCATTTTAATATTGTCTCCAGTTTATCATTCGATCTAGGTTTTTCATTCAAGTTTAATTTTATGAAGAATATCTAAATATTCGATTTAATCTCAAGAAACTGAGAATAAAGAAATCTTTCAACCTAAAAACTTTACATAATTTCGAGTATTAAATCCAATGAATGTCAAACTACTTTACAGTTTTTAGAGTTTTTGATAAAGTTGTAAAAAAAGATAAGAGATAGTGTGAGTTCTTTGTTTAGTAAAACGATAAAGAGATGGAAAGTTTATTTTGCATTTGGGAGCATTTTTCTCTCATTGGTTTCTCCTGCTATATCTAACACTGTTTTTGTGAATCAGGTAGAGTCATCTTATCCTTTAGGAAAAAACCTATCCTATTATATTGATGATACAAATCAACTTGGAATTGAAGAAGTTTCGAGTCCAGACTTTGATTCAAAATTTATTCAAAGCAATACTTATGATCCCAGTTTTGGATTTCAGGAGTCTACTTTTTGGGTTAAAATTTCTATAAAGAATGAACGTAAAAAAGGAAGTAATTTTTATTTAGAAGAGGCATTTGCGCCAATTGACTTTATTGAAATTTATACAAGGGAAGAAAACGAATTTCATAAAACCACACTAGGGGATAATTATCCGTTTCACCATCGTACTATCAAACATAGAAATCATGTAGCAGCTATCTTTATTTCACCCGAGAATACTAAAACTTTGTATTTAAAATTTAATACAAAAAGTGTAATGGTCTTTCGTTTGACGCTTCATGATGAAAGTTCTATTTCTATGAAGACCTCGCAGGAACAATTTTTCTTTGGAATGTTTTATGGAATTATTCTAGTTCTTCTTTTTACAAATTGTTTTCTGTATTTCTCCTTGAAAGAAAAGCTTTATCTATACTATATTGCTTATACATTTTCGCTTGGAATGTATTTCTTTGTATTCAATGGATTTGCATTCTCTTTTTTTTGGTCTAATTCAATTTATTGGAATGATTTAGCGATTCCTTTTTTTATGACCTTAATTGTTTTAACAGGGACTAGAACTTCCATTCACTTTTTAAAATTATCTGAGTATTCGAAAACAGTAAAAAAAGTTTTAGATATTTTTTCCGTTTTAGTGTCTTTGGATTTATTTTTCCTTTTTTTACTGCCTTTTAAATATTCTTTTTACTATCTGTATATACTTATAATTCCTACGGCAGTAGTGATTTTTTGGGGTGCTGGCGTAAGTCTCATTCGTAAAAATCCTTTAGCAAAATTCTTTGTTTTGGGATTTAGTAGTTTTATTATTTGTGGTTTTTTAACAGTTTTAAATAATCTAGGAGTATTAAAAGGTTATCTTTCTCCTGACCTAATGCAAATGGCATCGGGGATAAGTATTATTATTCTCTCTATTGGGCTTGCTCATAGGTATTATCTATTAAAACAACAAAATTTAGAAATAGAAACCAAGTCTGTATTAATTAATTCTCGTTTAAATCAAATCCAAAATGAACTGGAAATTTCTAAAAAAATTCATGAATCTCTTTTACCCTCTAAATTACCTTCTCTTAAGAGCGCTAGAATTTTTGCAAAGTATCTTCCTTCCGGCGAAATTGGAGGAGATTTTTTCGATTATTATTATTTAGAAGATAAATTTCTTGGAGTTTTTATTGCTGATGTAACGGGTCATGGTGTTCCAGCTGCACTCTTTGCGTCTATCGTTAAATTTTCTTTTTCTAGGGAAACGGAATTCATGAAGGACCCGGCAAAGTTATTGGCAAATATAAATTCTTCTCTTTTTGAGAGAATTGGAAATAATTTTCTTTCTGCAGGATATTTTTGTTTAGATTTAAATTCTCGTAGGATTACCTATGCTAGTTGTGGTCATCCCCCTCTTTTGATCTGGAAAAAAGAAGAAAAGGAATTTATAGAACTAAAACCGAAAGGGAGGCTAATTGGTATTGCCCCTGAAATAGTTTTACATGATACCATTTACAAATTAGAAGAGGGAGATCGAATTTTATTTTATACAGACGGGCTTATCGAATGCGAAAATGCTGAAGGTATTCCGTTTGCAGAAAATGCTCTATATCGGTTTACATTACAAAATGAAAATCTTTCTGCAGAAGATTTTTCCAATGCATTGGTTTTAACCTTGAATCAATATTCCTCTACACCAGGTCATTTTAGCGATGATGTGACTTTTATAGTGATCGATGTACTCTAATTAACTCAATTCAATTTCTGAATTGGATCATAGAGTCAAAAAGAGGAGCACCAAAAAACCTAGGGAATTTCTATATTTTTTTAAGCCTGCCTGAAAATCTATATTATTTAGTACTTATGGAATAATTTTTTTTCAAAATTTAAGTTGTAATTTAGTTTACTCATTATATAATCTCGAGGATAATGAATAGATTTCTGATTGTTTTTTCATTCCTATTTACATTTCATTGCATGGTGAAGACACCAGTTGCTACATTAAAGGCAATTCTTACGCTTCCTACCAATTCTTTAAGTGCTCTAAGTATTAGCTCCGGTAAACTCACGCCAAGTTTCTCTTCTGAAATTACGAATTATTCCGTAACCGTTGCCAATGCAACTAACTCGATTACAGTTACTCCAACAGCGGCTGAGACTTCGCTTTCTATAACAGTCAATGGAACGAGTGTAGCTTCCGGTACGGCATCGAGTGCTATTTCCCTTTCAACGGGGAGCAATACAATAACGGTTACTATTGGGGGAAGTACCTCCTATATCATTCTTGTAACTAGGCTAGGAGCTGACACTTACAGAATATTTTTGACTAGCGGCAAATACAATGGTAACCTTGGTGGAATAACTGGGGCGGATAATATTTGTAATGCGGATTCTAATAAACCAGAAAATATTACTTTCAAAGCATTTCTATCTCGCTCGGGAACAAGAAGGGCGTGTAGTACTTCTAATTGTGGCGGCGGAAGTGGTGAAAATTTGGATTGGGTTCTAAAGCCCTCTGCTACTTATGTGCGATCGGTTGATTTACTTACTATTTTTGTAACGAATACTTCAGGCATTTTTGTTTTTGGCTCTTTAACAAATTCATTTACTGGTGCAAATGATAGTTATTGGACTGGAAAAAATACTGCAAACGATTGGACACCCAGTATGTATCATTGCAATAATTGGACTGATGACTCTTCGGGAGTAGAGGGAAGACCAGGAACTGGTAACGCTTTAAATTACTCATCAATCGGTGCTCCACAGGTTGCTTGTGATACCACCAAAAATCTTTTATGTGTAGAGCAATAGTTACCTATTCACAATTCGATCTAGTACAATTCCAGTGGCTACGACGACGTTAAGCGAAGAAACTTTTCCGTGCATTGGAATTTGAAATACGAAGTCGGCGTTTTCGAGTAAAATTCTTTTTACACCTGCTTCTTCATTTCCCATGATGACAGCAGTTTCGTGGAGTTCCGGTAATTTGTCCCAACTATCCATTCCTCTGTCACTTGTGGCTACTACCCAGTAACCGTTTTCTTTTAAAAAATCAATTACTTGTCTTAGGTTCACAACTTTAAAAATCTTTAGGTGATGAATTGCGCCAGAGGACATTCTCTCAACTGTATCATTGATGGGAGCACTTTCTCTTTCCGAGAGGACAATCGTTGTAAACCCGAAACATTCTGCCGTTCGCAAAATATTTCCGAGGTTTCCGGTATCTTGGACTCTATCTAAAATTAAGATAGGAAGTTTTTCCTCAGCGACTAATTCTTGTAATCCGGTAAAATCGCCAGTATAAGTTGACTTTTTACTTTCTTCGCGAAGTAGAACAATTCCCTGATGATTAACCCCGTGAAACATTGAGTCCATTTCCCCTATGCTTAGATAAGTAATTCGAATTCCTTTTGGAATTAGGCTTACAACCTCGTTCATTAAATCACGGGATGGATTTTTTTTTATAATGACTTCTCGAAATCCCCATTTATTCGGAGGTAAACCATCGTCATGATTTTTTTGGATTAGTTCGGCTACGTTTCGTTTGCCGTAGATGGCACCTTTGATTACTTTCTTTTCCATTTTACACCTGTTGGACTATCTTCTAAAATAATTCCTTTTTCTAGTAAATCTTTCCGAATCGAATCAGCTAGGGCAAAATTCTTTTCCTTCTTAGCAGCCTGTCTTTTATTGATTAAATCTTCTATTTCAGAATCCAACGAGTCTTCTTTTTTAGAAAATTCTAGAATTCCTAAAAGTCCGTTGATCTTTGTAAAATAGTAGAGTAGGTCGGCTAATTCGTCTTTACCGAGAGAATTAGAATCAAGGTTTGTATTGATGGTTTTTAGAAATTCGAAAATAGTTCCAACTGCTTTCGATGTATTCAAATCATCTGCTAGTGCTTCTAAAAATTCCGTTAAGTGTTCTTTGGAATAGCCATTTTCCTTTGTTAAGTTTAAATCATAATTTAGCTTTTCTAAAACTCGATCTAAAGTGTTTTGAATTTTGAAAATTGCTTTTCCAGCTTCTTCGATAGATTTGAGTGAAAAGTTTAATTTATTTCTATAGTGAGACGCAAGAAGTAAATAACGAATAGCCTTTGGGTCGTAACCTTTCTCAACTAAATCCCTAAGAGTGTAAAAATTTCCCAAACTCTTAGACATCTTCTGATTATCCACAAGTAAGTGCTCGCAGTGCATCCAGAGATTTACAAAGTGTTCCTGCGGGTAAGCTCCACAAGTCTGCGCAATTTCATTTTCGTGGTGAGGGAATAATAGGTCTATGCCGCCAGTGTGAATATCAACTCCAGAAGAATAGATTTTTCGAATCATAGCAGAGCATTCCAAGTGCCAGCCTGGCCTTCCTTTTCCATACTTAGTTTCCCAAAATTTTTCCCCTTCTAATTTGGGAGATTTCCAAAGTGCAAAGTCTCTCGGGTCGTCTTTTGTATATTCGTCTGCCTCGTTTCGCACGCCAGAGATCATTCCATCTACATCTAGTTTACTTAGTTTTCCGTAATTTTTGAATTTGGCTATTGAGTAGTAAACGCTACCATCTTTTTCGTATATCAAGTTTTGTTCTTTCAGTTTATCAATTAAATCCATCATTTCAGGAACAGAGTCAGTAGCTTTAGGGTAGTGTTCTAATTTTTCAATTCTAAGCGTTTCTAAATCTTCGAAAAAAAACTGAATCCATTTTTTGGTAAACTCTTCAACGGTTACACCCTGTTTAATGGACTCATTAATAATTTTATCCTCGATATCTGTAATATTCATCGTTTGATTGAGCTGGTATCCTAAAAGTTTTAAGGATCTTCTAAGAACGTCAGTGAATATATACGAGCGAAAATTTCCGATATGGTTGAAGTTATAAACTGTCGGACCGCAAGAGTAAATTTTTACCGCGTTTGGGTTTGTTGGTTTAAAAACTTCTTTTTTGTTGGTGTATGAATTGTATAATTTTACTTCTAACATTTTATAAAGCGTTGGTTCGATGCCGGAAATTGAAATATAGCATTCATGGTGTCATTCCCGAATTTTTCAGTCGGGAATCTCTACTTCTTGAGATCCCCTACAAAAGATTTAGGGGATGACAATAAGATTAACTCTTTCATCGAGCCTTACGTCAATTACAGTTTTATAAAATAGTTTTTTATGTAAAGTCCTCTTTTGCAGCTTTTAAGGTTTGCAAAAGTAAAACTGCAATGGTCATTGGACCCACACCACCTGGAACGGGAGTAAAGTATGACGACTTAGGCGCTGCATTCTTTAGATCAATGTCCCCAACGTTTCCAGCATTGTAGCCTGCATCCAAAAGAACGACTCCCTCTTTCAGCCAGCCAGCTTGGATAAATTCTGGTTTGCCGACAGCTCCAACAACAATATCTGCTTGCCGTAAAATTTCAGGAAGATTTTTTGTTTTAGAATGGCAAATGGTAACTGTCGCATCTTTTTCGAGTAACATCATCGCCATAGGTTTACCTAGAATAGGAGATCGACCAACGACTACTGCGTGTTTGCCTGTGAGGTTAATTCCATATTCTTCCAAGAGAAGCATAATTCCGTAAGGCGTGCAAGGATTAAAACTTTTTTCTCCCATCGAAAGTTTTCCGAAGGAGAGAGAATTTACTCCGTCCACGTCTTTCTTTTCAGCGATTCGGTCAAATGCTTTTCGTTCGTCGATTTGTTTTGGAACTGGGTGTTGGAGTAAAATTCCTGTTATACTCTTGTCAGCATTTAACTCATCGATTACTTTTAGGAGTTCTTCAGTTGTAGTTGTATCTGGAAGTTCGACTAACTTTGATTTCATTCCTAACTTTTCACAAGAATTGATTTTCATTTTTACATAGACTTTAGAAGAAGGATCACTTCCTACTAGGATTGTTGCTAAAGTTGGGGTAAATCCGTGTTTGTCTTTTAAAATTGAAATTTCCGCAACTATCTGGGATTTTATCTTTTCAGAAAGTTTTTTCCCGTCTAGGATAATGGGATTTGTCATACAGTTACCTCGACATTTACTTCGTTTTGCATAATCTGTGTTAGTTCCTGTCTTTTACGGATTAATACTGGTTTGCCGTTCTTCTGAACTAAAACTTCCTGAGTTTCGGGATAGGAGTTGTAATTCTTAGTAGACATTCCTGAGCAGTATGCACCAGTCCCTTCCATAACAAGCAGATCACCGATATTAGCCTCATGCATAGTTCTAATTTCCGGCGCACCACCTTCCTTTTGCGTAAAAATATCTCCACTTTCACAACAATGTCCTACCACAACATAGTCCTTTGTGTTCTGCGGAATAGTTCCATTAGCCGCTACAGTAATCAGAGGATGACGAGAACCATAGAGAGAAGGGCGGCTATTCGCGTCCATTCCAGTGTCCAATTTAATAAATTCAAATCCCTTTGAACCAGTGTTGACTTTATCCACAACTCGACTGATTAGCGAGCCACAAAGTGCAATCATATGCGTACCGGGTTCAATTTCAAGTCTTAGTTTGCGCCCGTGTTTTTTATAAAATTCGATGAATAATTCTTTTACTGGTTGACCGATTTTTTGTAGGTCGGTGGTTTTTTCGTCCAGCATCCTGCCTACTTTGAAGCCGCCTCCTAGGTTAACTGTATTGCATTCGGGAAACATTTCTGCATATTCGAGCGTATAACGCGAAACAGCCGCCCAAACTTCTGGATCACTTCCTGAGCCAATATGAGTATGTACTTTTGTGATTTTTAAATTGTATTTCTCTCGGATTTTTTTTACTTCATCCATATACTCATGCCAAATTCCAAAGGAAGAAGTAACACCACCTACATCTGTCTTTTGTGTAGCTCCACTTCCAAGACCCGGGTTCACACGAATCGAAACTTCTTTTCCGGGGAATAACTTGCCGTAAGCCTCTAGTTGATGAAGAGAGCAGGCGTTGTAAAAAATTCCTTTTTCTACAATTGATTTTAAATTAACAGAAAGTTCTTGTGAGGTTAACATAATTTCACCTGGCTGAAATCCAACTAGTAAAGCACGCTCTACTTCGTAAATAGAACTTGCATCAATATGAATTCCCTTTTTTCTCATGATTCGTAAAATTGTTGCACTCGGATTTGCCTTCATCGCATAACGAGCAGTTAACCCGTATTCGTTTGGGAATGCGAGAGCGATGTCACAGCGTTTTTCGATTTCTGCTTGCGAGTAAACGAAAACAGGTGTTCCAAATTCGTTTGCTATTTCAGTAACTTGGGTAGGGGATAAAAATTTCAGTTGTTCTAATTCCATACTTCCTAGTTTTTACAAGGGGGAGTTTTATAAAGTGAAATTTTTAATAATCAGAATTCTAAGCGAGCGAAAGCTCGCTTAGAATTCTCATTATTAGGGTTTAGTTCGATTCTTCTTCGTAATTGTAATCTTCTTCGCCGTATCTTTCTTCTGTTCTTACATCGGGCTCTGATTTAAGTTTAAAAAGTAACATTCCTGAAATGACAAGAATATTAAAAAGAGTAAATGGGAAGATGATTTGATGATACATTCCATAGACAGAGAGATTAGAAGCAATGCAGGCAAGACCAACTCCAATGAGGATACAATTTTCTTGCGAAAGAAATTTTACTAAAAAACTATCTGGCTCGGAATACTTTTTACTTCCAAGTATTACATCTACTACTGGCGCATAACCAAAGTATACCCCTACAAATAATAGACAAGATTGGAAAAAGTAATTTCCAATTTCATTTGTGTAATGTGGAGTGCCAATGAGTCCGCCGAGTAGCGACCAGCCATAAGCAAGCAAACTAAACACAGTAAATGCGATAACTCCATCTTGCAGGCTTCCATTGCTTTCTAAGATAGTCAAAATTTCTTTCGGAATTAATTTCCCAAAATCAATTAGCTCAGACCTATCAAACTGGTCTCGCGCCGGATCGCTAAATAACAAAAAGTAGTATCGTACAAGTGCGAGTACGATAAAACTCAATGTAAAAAAAAGTAGGTAGAGTATAAATTCCATCAATGTCTAAAATGCCTCATACCGGTAAACACCATGATCAGTCCATGTTCATCTGCGGCTTTGATTACTTCTTCGTCCCGAATACTTCCACCCGGTTGGATAATCGCTTTTGCCCCCACTTTAGCTACAGCGTCAATCCCATCTCTAAATGGAAAAAATGCGTCACTTCCCACATAAGAGCCTACAACGGATAACATAGACTTTTGCGCTTTGGCAGCTCCGAGTTCTACTGAATCCACTCTAGACATTTGACCGGCTCCAATTCCAAGAGTGGAATTTAAGTCAGTGTAAACGATTGCGTTTGACTTGATGAATTTTACCACGTTCCAAGCAAAGAGTAAACCTTCCATATCTTCTTCGGTTGGTTGTTTTTTGGTAACTACTTTGAAGCCTTTGCGGGTAATCATCTCGTAGTCTCTGTCTTGGATTAACATACCATGATGAACTGGACGGAGATCGATTTCGCCTAACGCCTCTTTGAAACTTTCAATTTCGATGAGTCGTATATTTGCTTTTTTCGCAAAAATTTCTCGCGCGTCTGGAGTGAATTTTTGTGCAATCACACCTTCTACAAAGTTTTCTGTAATTTTGCTTGCAAGCTTTCCATCTACTTCCCCACTCACTCCAATCACACCACCGAAGGCAGAAATGGGATCAGTACGAATCGCAAGTTGAAAAGATTCAAGAGGTGTATCGGCTGACGCAATTCCACAGGGGTTTAAATGTTTGATAATAGAAACTGTATTTTGCGGAAGTAGGGCTGCCACATGAAAGGCTGCGTCAAAGTCTAACATATTGTTAAACGAAAGTTCTTTTCCTTGCAGAGCAGAGAATTCATTTTTTACAAATACAGGTTCGTAGAAGGCTGCTTGTTGGTGCGGATTTTCGCCGTAACGCAAATTTTGTTTTTTCTTAAAAGCAAATGTAACTTTGTCAGGAAATTTTTCACCAGTGAGTCCGACTAAGTAGTTAGAAATACTGGAATCATACATAGCAGTTACAGAAAATGCTTTGATAGCAAGAGAGTAAGATGTTTCCACACTTACAGATCCATTGTTTTTTTCTATCTCTGCTTGGACTAGCGCATAATCGGAAATTTCCGTTACTACTACTGTATGTTTGTAATTCTTTGAGCCACTTCGAAGCATAGAAGGTCCGCCGATGTCGATATTCTCGATTGCTTCTTCTAAACTTACATTTGGTTTTTTAATGGTCTCTACAAACGGGTAGAGGTTAACAATGACTAGGTCAATCGACGGTATATTGTTCTTAGCCAGATCTTCTTTATGTCCGGGCATATCGGGATTACCCAGAAGTCCGCCGTGAATTTTTGGATGCAAAGTTTTTACTCGACCAGAAAGAATTTCAGGAGAGCCTGTGTATTCTTCAACTGGAATTGCTTTAATACCGTTTTGATTTAAAGTGGAAAGGGTTCCGCCAGTAGATAGAATTTCTACACCCCTTGCGTTTAAAAATTTGGCAAATTCTACTAGACCTGTTTTATCGCTTACCGAAATAAGTGCTCTTTGAATTTTAATCATAATTACTCTCTTATTATTACTCTTCTGCCTTGGATTTCCAATCTGTCTGTGAGAAAATATTCCACCGACAAAGGCAGTATTTTATGTTCTTCTTTGTGTATCTTTTCAGTCAAATCCGTTTCTGTACTATTCGGCAAGATTTCCACAATTGATTGCAAAATTATTGCTCCCGAATCCATTCCTTCCTCCACAAAATGTGTCGTGCAGCCAGTGTAGCGAACTCCATACTCAAACGCTTGTTCGATTGCCCTAAGTCCCTTGAAAGAAGGCAATAAAGACGGGTGAATATTAATCATTCGATTCACGAAACGGTTGATAATCGCCGCCGGTAGAATTCGCATATATCCCGCAGTCACAACTAAATCGGGGGAAAGTTCAGCTAAAATTCTTTCCATCTCCAAGTGAAATTTCTCTTTTTCTTGACGGTATTTCTCGAACGGAACCACAAATGTAGGAACTCCAAAACCCTTCGCAAGTTCGAGTGCACCTGCGTCTGCTTTGTCCGAAATGAGCCCAGCGATTTCTACATCAAGCTTTCTCGCTCGAATATGTTCGACCACCGCTCTAAAGTTCGAGCCTTTTCCCGAACATAAAAAAACAATTTTCTTTTGCATGGTTTACTTATTTTTAAAATTGGGTATGTGGGCAATTAGGAAAAACTGTCTGAACCGTGATTTGTATGATTTATGTGATTAGGATGATTTGAAGATTACCACCGATGAACACCGATTTGCACCGAGGGGTGGGAATATCCTTTGCGAACAGGATTACATTGACAAAATAATATGTTGGGTTGAAGCAGATAGAATGATAAATAATAAGCAAATTCCTGAGGCAATTTTAAATAAAGTTTTGAGAATTATCCCATACATTTATATAATTATCCAGCTAATGGGCATTAGCCCGCAAGTAGAAAGACCGACTATTAGGGAACTGAAGGATATAAAGTTATGATGGTGGTGACGGTGACAATTGTAATGGCGGAGGGCTTGCGACCTCTTTTGTTTATATTTTTAAATCTAAAACGTACGTTAAGGGCGAGATTGCAAGTGGTCAAACCTGTGTAGAT
>JAGOHK010000171.1:1317-8851 GCA_017996175.1 Leptospiraceae bacterium | reverse complement strand
TCTGAAATCGCTTCGTTTAACCAATTCTCTTCCAAAAATGCTGGAGAGTAACCCTTATGTCGAACATACGGTAGATGTGCGTGTAATACTAATATTTGATAACCGACTTTACTGTTCATTTTATTTCCTCATATGATTAGATGATGATGCGAAGATTCCCGAAGAGCCCATGAATCCAGAAGATCCGTCTGACCATGTAAAAAACCCATCATGCCACTCGACGTCATCGGTAGTTGGCGTTAAATGCAATTTGTCTACTGCACTTCCTGTATCAACTTTTTTCTCGCCTTCTTGTATTTGTAGTTCACCGTTCACTTCTACTATATGGTGTTGCTCTATCCAAGTAGCTTTCAACCAATCTTTATGCAAAACTTTGCTTGGTTTGTAATTTGGTATAGAAAGCTCAGCGGAGTGCAAGAGACTATAGGTGTTTCCAAATTGGCTATACGCAATAACTTCTACTTTTAGATTCTTAATTCTTTGCTCGAATTGTAAAAACCAGTTGTTTGTAAAGGGAGGAAGAAATATTTCTTTATGTCTGTGAACTTTATCCTCCTGAGCGTAATTGACCATCAATTTAAAATAGACTTCGTTTTTCTCGCAATTAAAAGCACTTAGAATTTTGCTAAAACTATTTGAACTGATTCCCCAAAACACGTAGGCTTCTTTTAAATTTTTAGTAAGCACTTTTACAATATCCCGATCATAATAATCTGGAAGGGTATTTAGCCTTGGATCTAAATAAATTCGTTCTTTCTTTCCTTCGTTCATGAAAATATTCCCTCTAGATTACATAGCAAGGGTTGTACCAAAATTGTAAATGATTTTATATATCTTCAAATTAAGAAAAACTATGAGATTTGTCATTGATAAAAGGACAAATTTGCTATAGTAAATCGGGATAATGATTATATTTTACAAGTCTAGATGCTAATTGAAGACTCTGATTGTTCATTGCAAATTGAACTAAATCCAATGCAGCAATATATTTTTATTTTGAACCAAATCATCTCTTTAAAAAAAATGCAGATAATAATGATTAAACTCAATTTAAGTGTAAGGCAAAAATATTCAATCAAAAAATGAATCTATTTAGGCGCATTGCTAATTTGCTTTAGACTATATTAGTTAATATATAACAAAAAAAATTGTATTATTTTAAAAGGATTCTTTTGGAAATTTGCAAAAAAAACTTTAACATTTAATTTCTTTTCTTGTACTTTTTTTGATAAAATGGAGAATTTTTTCGATAGTACTTGACTATAAAATTATACAAGTGTGAAAATTGTCTTTATTAAATTAGGAGATTGGAACTATGAAAATCAAATACACTTGGAAGCATTTAGATCATTCAGCAGCAGCAGAAGAATACGCAACAAAAAAGCTTGAAAGAATTAATAAGTATTTACACAAAATCACCTCATGTGATGTGTCTTTTCAAATGGTGCATGGGGAGATTCATATCAACATGAACGTCCGTGGTGACCAATCGACTTTTAATGCCCATAGCATAAACAAAGATATATATGCTTGTATTGATGGGTTAGAGGATAAAATTGAACGTCAGTTGAATCGCTTTCACGATAAGAAAGCAGCGCATTCAAAGACAATGAGGTAGATGCTGGTTAAGTTTGAAGAAGGCAATTTTAAGTTAAGAGAAGGGGAATTCGAAAACGCGAAGCATATCTTCTTTGAACTATTAGACATTGATCCAAATAAGCAAGAGTTCGTAGCTGGATACTATATATCCAGCTATTGGGACAACCGTATTGAAACCATCCTATCCACCCGTGAAGGCAAAGACCGCGGAAATCTACTGGTTGATATGTTCAACCAATTCGTCACCGAAATCACAAAGCGCAGCTTTCCCAAAAATGAAACCTATGAATCACTTACTTTCTGTATCTTAAGCGAAGCATCTACTCAGTTTAGAATTGCCTATCAAAAAGAAGGTATGAGCGGTCTAGACAAGAATGTCCTTTCTAATCTAGCGATGTGCCTCATTCGAATCGGGGATTATAAAAATGCGCGCGATATTTTGGACTATTCCAAGAAATTCCAAGATGTATCTATGCAAAATCTATTTTACGAAGCAGAATGTCTTTATCATTTAGGAGAGCATTCTAAAAGTCGCCTGTATTATAGAACGGCAATGTTAAATAATGCAGACCTTTTGAATTTAGAAATTGTAAAATCAGAACCACTAGCCACTGCCATTTTAGAATTAGGGGAACAATTTGAATCGCAAGACGAAATCAGAGAAATTATTCCTGTCTATTGCTTAGAAAAACATTTGATACCAGAAATTCGAGATTACACTCGCGAAGACGTAAATCAACTTTTTCTAGAGATGATGCGCCTCGAATCCAACTTAAATACAGAAAAACCAGATTTAAAATTTAAACTAAATTGTCGCATTCTTCATATCGGTCTTACAATTCTAGATACCCTGCCTGGTCAGATTAATTCAGAACTTTCTAAAAAAGTAAAAAACAAAATCAACATGATTGATCCTGAACTCCTAGATAGAAGAGCAGATAATAAACGAGAGAGAGGATTGTAGTAAGTAGGACTTTTTGTGCAGCTTCAACGAACGGTAATGTTTTAAACCAAAACCTCAAATATTTTCTTGCCATTCACTTCATTCCATTTGGATGAAAACTCTTTGTTCTTATTAAAATTAAAAGCAACCAAGTAGCCTGTCGCATGACCTTTGCTTTCCAAATATCCGGAAAGTTGTTCGAGTCCTTTTTTGTGATATTCTTCGCCATACCAAAGCTTGAGTTCCAAAATATATTCTTTTTCATTGAAAGTAATGATTATATCGGAACGTCTTTCGTAACTATGCTGGCTCTCTAGATAATAAAATCCTGTGCCATTTATGATTGGTTTGATGAAGGCAACTAAGAGTAGCCGTCCCTGTCTTTCGTAAAATTCAGTGTCTTTTTCGGAATAATTTTCTTTGATGAATTGCTGAAATTTTAGAAGAATTTTCTCCATTTCCAAATGACCATTCTTATCAATGTAATTATCCCGAAAATTATATTGGATTGATACATTCGAAGTTTCTAATTTAGATACGTAATAATCAAAAAGGAGAATTTCATAAATTTTATTATTGATTTCCAATTTACCATTCTTTCCTTTTTTTGTTATACCAAACATTTCTGAAAATTGAATTGTTGGATTTGAAATATTATATGTTATATCTTTTTCCTGAATAATCATAGAAAAAAGCAAATCGGAAAGTTCTTTATTGTTTTCTATATTCTTTATCAAATCATCAAATAGAGTATTTCTAAATCCTAAGATTTCATTTATAGCATCTTGAATTCCAAGCATTGTCCAATTCCTGTCCAACTTCTCATCGATGACTTTGCAAACTTTACTTACCAAGAAGGGATAACCATTTGTATACTTGTAAATTTCATTCGATATTTCCGATATATTTAATCCCAAATGATTTTCCTGTTCATAATCCGCTATTATTGTGCTGATTTCTTCCGGATTAAAACTCATATCTATATCGAAGTCTGCTGCAATATTCCAGGGACTATTGAATTGTTTTTCGTCATCAGGACGCATTTTGAGTTTTATGTTTTTAATGTCGTGGACTCCAGCAAGGATCACGCTATGAAAAGTAAAATCTTTTCCTGTATCTCTGCTTAAAAATTTATTTCTTAACATTCCAAGAAAATTCAAAAAAAGCCTGTGATTGCTTGCCTTATCTACTTCATCGATAAGAACTACAACTTTCTCTTTGGAATGTTTTACAAAATCTGTTATGAAATTGCTTAATTCCATAAGACTTTTAGGCGTAGGATAATTTTTTAAATAGGTAAGAATTTCTTCTTTTTCAGAATATTCTAGAGCTCTGATCAGTAGAGTCATAAACGCATGGGAAACCGTTTCTTCATTTTCAAAGGACTCATCTCCAACTCCTTCAAAGCTGGTGGATATGAGTAGATACTTATCCTGTAATTTTTTTTCTAAAAGATGTAATGTTGTAGTTTTTCCAAATTGGCGGGGACGATTGATGATAAAATATTTCCCTTTTTCAATGAGCCTTGTAACGACTTTTTCTATTTTATTGCTGGTATCTACCATGTAGTGTTTATGGGGAATGCAAGTGCCTGTGATATTAAATTCTTTCATTGTAGGTCTCAATTTAAGTAAAATTATCTCTTTAATCAGAATGATGGGGTTAGGGAAAGATGTAAAGCAGGAAAAGAAGAGGAGACAAATCTCTAAAGGCTATTAATTACGATTGGTCAGTGCTTTACATTGCTTATCCCCTCATTGCAGTTCATCTTGCGGTTCATGTTGCAGTCCATATATACTCTGAGATTTTTTAGAGTATAGTTGAACTGCTAGGAGAACTGCAATAGGAACTGATACTTGGTGTGATGGTTAATGCTGAGTGAGTAACGCGTAATGTTGAATTGGTCGCTTCGGAATCTAACTTCTAGAAATTCTTTTTGAATTTATATATGAATGAATGTTTGCATGGGTTGAAAAGACGCCCATGCGGAGAGTATTGCTCGCCGTTGGGGCATTAAGCATTAACCCTTGACTATTAACAATTATAGTCTGTAAAAATTGCCCGGCGACCCTTATATATGGGAGAAAAAGTATAAGCGATGCATAAAAAGAGGTTTACAAATTCCGAAATGCTTATAATCTGACTGCAATAGTTGCATCCTGAGTTAATTTATGTCGAATGCTCCCAATGTGAAATACAATTCTGATAATGATTTTTACTACTTTTTAGCTGTCTTAGACGACGAGTCGGTGAAGACAACTCTTCTTCATTTCAACCTAACTGAAATCATCAATATGAGCAACCAAATCAAAAAGATTAATTTTGATGAATTGGAAAAAGAAGAAATTGTAGAATTCTTACTTACAACCTTCAATGAAAAATGTTCCACAGACCCGGCTAAGATTCAAAAGATTGGTCAACGCTTTCAAATTACAGACAATGCAATTAACACAGAAAAGAAAAACTTCATCAATACCCTTTTAAAAAATCTAAAGAGTAGAACTCCTAATTTTTACAAAAGCAATATTCGAAACCTCAAAAAGAAAAGAGACTTAAACGAAGAAGATAGCCGCAAGCTCGGTATGAATGAAAGCGCGAATAAATTAATTCACGACAATAAGAAAGAAGTTATTATTATCTTAAAAGCTCTCTATACCTTTAAAAGATTCGAAGCGATTGTGCTTTAAACCAAACGCCTTAAGGCTTCTACAACTTTGACCATTGCGTAGGTGTCCATCTTGCAATACTCTGATAGTAGCGAATAAATAGCATTAACCTCTTCGCTAGATAGTTTCATTATTTTAGATCTAAGAAATTCTAAGTTAGCCATATTTCCATCGTTAATTCCAAGCTCTTTATAATCGAGACCAGTTAATGCTGGTAAGACTGCCTTTAAAGAAGCGCTTCCTTTTTGGTCAGGATGATAGTAGTAAAAGAATTTAAAAGGATCGGATAAGTCTTTGAAGTTATCTAGAATCGAGGCATACCAATCTGCATACTGTGGAAATAATTCTACAGACTCTCGCAAACATCTTTTCTCAAATGTATCATTATAACAAATAATAGTTCCTTTAGACGAAATGAGTTTTGAAAGCTCAGATAGAATATTGAGCCTTGGATCCTCTTTTCCATTGTCTATAAAGCTGTAATGCTCAAGCGGCAAATCTGGATTATTCTGAACATGCAAGGAATATAAGAAAGGAATATGTTGGTATGGTTTTGTTTTGGGGTATAGCGGTAAAGCGGGATTAATCGTTTCAAAGTCTAAGAAATAAAGTGGATATTGAAATGAATTTACAAAGTCTTTGAGTTTATCATTTTGAATATAAGGAATTTTAGTTCTCTCTGTTTCTATTTGAATTTTTTGAGAGAACGTCAAATCAGGATTATCCGGTATGTCTTTTAGATAACGAATTCCGGACTTATAAAATTTTAATACTAAATCTCCGCCTTCTCTTAAATTAAAAATATCTCCATCTCCAAGTTCATTCCAGCAGGTCTTAAGGCTACAATTCTTAGGGCTACTACAAGAATATTCCTGCGTAATAGAAGGAGTATCCGCTTTATGAATCAAACTTTTAAAGTAAGTCAGTTGCTTTGAAAATTCATCGCGTGCATATTTCATTTTTTCTAAGAGACTAATCTTTACAAAAAATTGTTTTAAGTCTAATTCATTTTCGAATACATAGTGTGGATTCACATTTAGAATTGAGCAATCCTTTATGTTGAGCCCGCAGAGTTTGGCTACATGCAATTGAAATAATAAATCTTTTACATTGTCTCGTTTGATATTAATGGAAGATTTAATCTGTATGATCTCCCAGGAATCATCTTCCTCGGAAGGAATTAAAATATCTGTTCTAGAAAAAAACTCAGAGCTTAAAAAACTTGCATTGTAAATTACCTTGCGCTCTTCTAAGTTTTTTTGAGTCAATTTATGAGCAGAAAACATACTACTCTGTCTAGGAATTTCAACCCCATTTGGATAAAGATTTCGAGCGTGGAATAAAACGGATTCGTTTTGAATATTCATCCGATGTAAATTGCTTTCGTTCTTTGGGGAATAATGATGAGTAGTCGCTGTATGGTATTGATTCCAGAGGAGAGAGTCACATTTGAGTCCAAGCATAAAACGAGACTTAGTTAGAACGACTGATCTTGGCTCTTGGGGGATTTGTATCTCAGGTAAATCGAAATTTTTATTGAGAAAATCTTTAAATCTAAAAAGTTTTAGCATTGGCTCTGATTCTAATCTAATCCAATCACCTATTTTGAATAGCAATAAAAAAGAAATGACGATACTTATTTTATGAATTCTAAGATCGCATTGTTAATTTTCCTATTTTCTCTGGTATTTGTTTTTCCCGAAGCAACAAAAAAACAAAACAAAAATAAGACTGTGGAGAAACAGGAAACTTCCATTAAGACTGGAATAGAAATTTTGGCTAATAAAAACTTTCAAATTATTTTACCGAGTGAATCAGGTTTCAGGAAAGATTTATATGATCTAAATGGGATTTTATTAGAATCTGAATACTTAAATGCAAAAGGAAATTTAGTAGAGTCCGAGCCGAATGTCGCAATTGAAAAAAGAAAATACAATGCTTCTGGCTTTTTAGAAGAAATCAAAACTTTTGATAAACTCAAAAATATTTCTTCGCGTATCACTTTCTCTTATGATAGTAAATGCGTAGAAATAAAAAAGAGTGAAGATTGCCTGAAAGAAGTTTCTTCCTTTAATGGAGAGGAAAGTGCAATCGAAGATGAAAATGGAATCCATAAATACAAAATGGAATTTGATCCAACTTGCATTGGAATTGAAAAACACAAAGTATCAGAATGTAGAACTCTCGAAGTGAATCTAAATAAAAAACTAAAACTTGTAGAGGATAACAATGGTAATGCGAAAGTCGTTAGAACCTTTGATACATTTGGTAATCTAAACCTACACGAAATCTACGATCGATCCAATAAAATTAAACATAAATTGAT
>JAGOHK010000171.1:0-1217 GCA_017996175.1 Leptospiraceae bacterium | reverse complement strand
AGCAGAAAATAAAAAAGACAGCATTAAAATCGTGAAAGCAAACTTTGATCAAAATGGATTTAAAATTGATTTAGAAAAATACAATATCTATCAAAAACTAAGTGTTAAAACCATTTATCTTTTTGACAAAGAAAAATTAATCAAAAAAGAAAATCAAGATGTAAATGGAAAACTAATCGAAGACTCGGATGGAATAGCGACCTATCTTTACAAATATGAGAATTCTAAATTTACAACAAGAGAAGAGACCCTTGGAAAAAATGGAAGACTAAAAGCAAATCCAGATGGTATAGCTAGAATGATTTTTGCTTACAATGAAAATTGTCTGAAAAAAAAATCAAATCGTTATGAATGCACGACCCTAGAAGAATTTCACGACCAGAATGAAAACCTGATCGAATTAAAATCCAATGGAGAGGATACTCACAGTTATGCAAAGATGGTTAGAGAGTTTGATTCCAATGGAAATCTAATTCTTGAAGCCTACTACGACAAAGATCATAAGCTCAAAAAAAATCAAAAAGGAATAGCAAAGTATAAATTCAATTACGACACAAACGGAGACTTGCTAAGTGAAGACCATTTTGGAAAGAAAAATAATTTGAAACGAAAAATTCAATACTCGTATGATCCAAAGTGCAAAGCTCTTTCCAATGATTTTAGTTGCAATACATCGATTGCCTATTTTAGCAAAAAGAATGTTCCTGTAGACAAGCTACGCCTCGATGGAATTCAATATGCAGAAGAAATTACTTCTTACAATTATGATTGTATCAAGACCACCTCGGAGCCAGAAGAGTGTCTGGAAAAAAAAGAATTCTTAAATTCAAAAAAAGAAATCGTCTTTGCAGAATACTTTCAGTATAGCAAACCACCCACTCCGAAAAGTGAAATCAAACTCATTAAACTAAAACTCACCCAAGATAAAATTCCTTACAGTGCAGAATTTATTAAATAAATGGTTTAAAAAAATCAGGGCTATACTAATATAAATCTTATGTTTAAATTTCTTAAAAAACTCTTTGGCTCAAATACAAGGTATGAATCGCACTCGGAAGCAGTTGTGATTTCTTGTTTCTTTAACCCCCAAAATTCTCCGTATCGACTAAAGGCATTTAATCAGTTCTATGAGTTGATTCAGGATACGAATCATTTTATATTAGAATGTGTGATTGGGAGCGCAAAACCACAATTACCCGAAAGTGAAAATATCAAAC
>JAGOHK010000047.1 GCA_017996175.1 Leptospiraceae bacterium | reverse complement strand
TCGCCAAACAAGTGTTTTGCGGCAATGACTCCAATTCCACCTTGCCCTTTGAGCTCTGCGACAGGAGCAGAAACTAAAAAGAGTAAGTTAATTGCTATATAAAGTGACATCACCATAAAACAAGCAATCACGATAGAAAGAGGAATAATTCTTCTTGGGTCTTTGATTTCACCGGCTACATAAGTCACCATGTTCCAACCCAAATACGAAAACGAAACAGGCACAATTCCAAGAATGAGTAGATTTACATTTTGAAAAATATCAGGAAAAAAAGAATTTTCTCGGAGCACAGTATAGTCAGTATTCCCAAAACTAAATCCTGCTATGACAAGAATTAGAAGTCCTGAGATTTTGATAGAGGTAAAAACATTTTGCAGTCTAACAGCTTGTTTGATTCCAAAATAATTAATCACACTAAAAAAAGTAATCAGGCTTGCACCAATCAGTTGCGTGGGACCAAGTTCAATTGGAATTGGTCCGAGTGTAGTTTTAAAACTGCCAATCTCTTTTAGTCCCGGAAAAATAAATTGTAAGTACTTCGAAAATGCAATTCCAAGCACCGCAATGCTCGCCGAAAAATTTACGGTGAGAGATGCCCAACCACTCATAAACGCGACCATCGGGGAATACGCTTTTTTGAGGTAGATATAATCTCCACCGGCTTCCGGAAAAATAACGGCTGGATACGCAAATGTAACGGCTCCCGCGATGGCAAAAATTCCACCCAAGATCCAACAAGTAATTACGAGCCAAGGATTCTCTACTTTGTTTAAAATGAAGCCAGTAGTAAAAAATACTCCTGATCCTACCATTGAACTAAACATCAGAGAGACCGAATCTGTTAAAGAAAGTGTTCGCTTTAATTCCATAAATGAATAATTTGACTATAAAAAAGGGCATACATGAGTAACAAGTTTTTAATTCTATTTTTCTTCTATTTTTTCGTTTTAAGTTTTTGCAAAGTTGATAAAACCATTAGCCAACCGATTATTGTAGAAACACCTTCCTCCAAACAGTTATTGGAAAAATCTCTTTTCCTGAGCGGAAAATTACAAGCAAACGATACAACCAAATTAGGTAAACTAACAAGGACATCGTACTATGCAACTTTCCGCCAGAGAATTTCTAAACATTGGGAACAATACAATAAAGAAATTCAATTTCCATTTATCGAGTGGAAAAATAAAAATGTTCCAGAACCAAAATCAAAAGTTGTCTTTTACCCCTTTTCAGGACCAGATTTTCCAAATGCATTTACCATTTACCCAAAGGCTAACACGTATATAATGATTGGTTTGGAAGCGGGAGGATTTGAACCAGATATTGAAAGTATGAACGAATCTCAAATTTCGAGAGGATTATACGAATTAAACTCTAGTCTGGATACAATTTCTCGTTTAAATTATTTTATGACGAACTCCATGAAAAATGATGTGAGTAAATCTGTGTTCAGAGGAACTGCGTCTGTATTTCTTGCCTACTTTGGATTTTTAAATGTGAAACCATACTCGATTAAAAATTTTCATCTGAGTGATAACGGAGAAATAATATACCTCACAAAAGAAGAAATTAAAGCAAATGCAAATTACCGAGAAGGTTTAGTTAGTTTGGATATTGATTTTATTGATCCAGTTGACGGGTCGATGAAAAAACTTTACTTTCTATCTACCAATATTTCCAACTTCGGGCTAAAGGCAAATCCTGGAACGATGAAGTTTTTAGAAAAGTTCGGAACATTCGCTTCTACTTATAAAGCAGCTTCTTTTTTACTTCATTATGATTCTTTTACCGATATGAAAGCATTCATCCTGAAAAATGCTGAGCTAATAGTCATGGATGATACAGGTCCGCCGGTAAAAGATTTAGAAAAAGACTTCAATATAAAAGTTTTCGGACGTTATACGCGACCCATCGGACTATGGCCCGACAAAGTTCAAAAAGATTTGCAAAAACTACACGAAGACCAAAAACCAGAAAAAGTCAATTTTAAATACGGCTACGGTACTGCCGACAAACAGCAGCATATAATGGTTGTTACCCGTAAATGAATTTACATGCAGTAATTAACAACTGTAGGTGACGCATATATGCGTCACCTACAGTTGTTAATTCTATTGTTCCCGTTTTCTCTTTTTTCCTTTGATGAATTCGAATTAAATAAAACTTTAAAAAATTGGGAGAAGGAAAAGTCCAATCGAACCATTGCATTAATCACCAGTCCCAGTTCCGGCAAAATAGAATATGCCTACGCAAAGAAAAATGCATTTACTAAAAAGCTTCCGGCGGGTTCTATTCTAAAAACTCTATCTTCTTTTGTATTTCTTGCCAATCCAGAAAAATTCAATGTTTCATTAGAAAAGAATTTTACTTGCAATGGAAAATTTGAAGAGCCTTCTTTGAATTATTTTACAATTGAGGATAAAGAAAAATTTAATCTAATCCAAAATGAAAAGTCGGGTAAGTATTACTTTCGATGTTCAGTAGCAAATGGACACGGAGAAATTACAATCCCAAAAGCACTTGCTCTTTCGTGTAATGCGTATTATCTGCACTTCGCTTCTTTAAATCCTGATTTTTTCTACCGTACTCTTGTAAACAGCTGGAAGTTAAATGAGGGAACAGGTGCATCTTTTGATCCGATTTCTATTCATCCTATTTCTAAAGAAGAACATGGAAGTCCATTTACATCTACCCTTGCTAGTATCGGCGACGCAGGCAAAATAACCGTAACCGCTCTAAAGTTAGCACAGATTTATGGAGCAATCTTTGCCGAGACTCCGATTCTAAAACCGATTCTAAAAGGAGAAACTCCTGAAAAAATATATCCATTTCCCTATTCAGAAACCTTGAGAGGACAAATAAAAGAAGCCCTAAGATTGACAATTACAGAAGGAACTTTAAAAAATCTCCATCTCAAAAATACAAGTATCCAAATTCTAGGAGGTAAAACAGGAACACCCACACAAGATGGAGGAAAATTTCAGACTCACGGTTGGAATATTCTTTATTTCCAAAAAGGGGATACTCCATATTTGCTGGTTGTATTCATAGAAAAAGGAAGTGGGAAAAAGGAAGCAATGGAAGTATCTACTCTTATCCTCAACTTGTTATGAAAAAGTTAGCAAATGCGTTATCCTAATCACTTTCTTAATTTAATCAAAACTATGATGCTAATTGCGTCTCTATACACACAAGAATTATTATCTGAAGATAATGTAAAATTACGTATATTGGCGAAATATACTTTGGACGAAATGGAAATAAAAGTAGCGGATAATTCGCGTATATTCTCAGAAGAAAAAGACAAAACTTTAAAGAAAGGAATTTACAAAATAAAAATTCGAAATGAGAATTTAGAAGTGTCAAATGGTAAAATGCATTTTCATGGGAAACAAATCTTGTTACGTTCGGAAAATCCATTTACAATTTCGATTTCTAAAATAAAAAATATAAATCGAATTTACAGGGGAGAGTTGGAGTTTTACATAGAAGACCAAAAGATTTTATTGGTTTTAAAAATCCGATTCGAAGAATATATCAGCTCAGCCACTTATTCTGAATTGGGTATATTGTTATTAGCCGATAACTTTGCGACGGAAAATGCAAAGACTCAACTCATTGCAGCACAAGAAATTGCAGTACGAAGTTATGTTTCGAATGAGAAAAAAAGGCACTCAGATAAAAGATATGCATTTTGCGATTTAACTCATTGTATGAATTTTAAAGGTTATACGAATAAATTATCTCTACATCCTGAAAAAATTTTAATAGGAACTTCCCCCATAAGCGGATACTTTCATTCTACCTGCGGAGGAGATCTTTCTGGTCCGGAAGTATTTTGGTCTAGTCATACGATTTCTCCTCATTACAAAAGAGGATTGGATGGAGAAGAGCCTAATTGTAAAAACTCCCCTCAGTTTTCATGGGAAACAAATTTTTCCAATTCAGAAATAGAAACAATTCTAAAAGAAGAACATATTATTTCCCTTGTTACAGAATTACAAGACAGGCGAGTAAAAAGTTTAGAGTATGCAAATCAATCGGGCGAGAAAAAGTCTATTCCGATTGCTAGTTTTTTTAGTCGTGCTGGTAGACTTTATGGATGGAATAAAATTAAAAGTAATTTGTTCGTCATAGAAAAAATCGAAAACGGATACAGCTTTAAAGGGCGCGGGTTCGGTCATGGAATTGGACTTTGCCAATGGGGAGCGAAACATCTTGCGGATAAAGGCAAATCCTACCAAGAAATATTAGAATTTTATTTTCCAGAGACAGTAATAGTAGAATAATATCCATTATTCCCAAGGGTCAAATACTTCTACTTTGCTTCGCTTTATATCTTTTGCATTGTGAGTAATTACTGTAAGGTTGTGAACTAACGCACTGCAAGCAATTAACGCATCAATAGTTGGCATGGATTTTCCGTTTTGTTCGAGTTCTCCTTGGACTAAACCCCATTTTAAAGAAATATCTGGATCAATGGAAATAATTCTATCTTCAAATCGTTTTTCTAATTCAGTAAGCCATTTTGTTAAATCTTTCTTCTTTTTGGAATCAGGTAATTTTGAAATTCCTTTTTTGATTTCGCCTAGAGTTAGAGCACTTAGATAAAGCGTAGATTCCTCTTTGTCTTCTAGCCAGTTCAAAACTCCAACATTGGGTTTACTTTTGATTAACTCCGAGATAAAACAAGTATCGAGTAAATACTTCATAAAGCGATAGAGCGATCCATATCTTTTTTGCGCTCTGTATCTAGATCAATCTTAGGAGCTTTATTAAAAAAGGAAACCAAGTCGCCTTTAGGTTTTTTCAAGCGGTTGAATTCTTCCATAGAAATTACAACTACCGAGTTAATTCCTCTCTTTGTTACGAGTTGAGGACCTTTAGAAAGAGCAGATTCTACCAACTCGCTAAACTTGCTCTTTGCATCTTGTAATTGCCAGGCAGATGTCATATTCATAATAATCCTCCTAAACTAGTCAGTCTAGTCAATTAGACAACATTCTCGACAATTGTCAACAATAAAAGATAGAATCACCAATAGGGACTCTTAAAAAATCCAGATTATTCCTTTATATAATGTTTACCATAACGAGTGTCTATTTCTTTTCTATCAAATAACACAAATACATCTGTAGTTCCAAATACTCGGTCTAATGCTGGATAACCGCAAATCTTAGCACCAAGTCTGACGTAACCTTTTATAATCGGAGGAATTGTTTTAGTAATAGATTTTAAATCGTCGATTACATAATTCGGATCAAATCCTTCTAGAATATGAGATGGGTATGGGGTTACTCCCAATTCATCGCTTGTTAGTGCATCATTTTCTCGTAAATATGCATAAGCCTGAGATGCCGCGATTGGATCTGTAGAATGAATTGAGCCACAGCCCATTAAATAACGAATATTATTTTGCAACATGTATTCTCCGAATCCAGACCAGAGAAGAGAAATCACAGAGCCATCTCGGTAATCTTGGTGGACGCAACTTCTACCTACCTCTGCGACTTCTTCCTTGAAGTCATAGATTTTTTTCAGATCAAATTCATTTTCGGAATAAAACCCAATATTCTGGCGGGCAGCAGAGCGTTTTAGAATTCGATAGGTTCCCACTATTTTATCATTGGTCTCATCTTTTACAATCAAGTGATCGTAATAATAGTCATATTCATCTCGATCTTTTTGAGATTGTCTGGATTCGGGTAATCCTTCCCCCATTTCTAAATTAAAAACATTATAACGTAGAGCGAGAGTTTGTTCAATTTCGTATTGATTTTCCGCTAAACGGACTTCTAACTTTCTTTCAATTCCCTGTTTTTTATTGATAATGCTAATCGCCATAGTGTGGACTCCTATTTCTTGTTATTATCAGTACCACGTAAAGATGTTACAAGAATGTCCCCAATTAATAAAAAAAGATTTTAAAAAAACTCCTACCTTGTTGAACTTGAATATATGAAAGCATACGTAGCAGAAAATTGGTGCGAGCCAGAAGAACTCGTTTATAAAGATGTGGATGACCCAACTCCCAAAGCTGGGGAAGTAGTAATGGATATTAAAGCAAGTGGAATGAATTTCCCAGATATGCTTTTAATTCAGGGCAAATACCAAATGCGACCTAAACGTCCCTTTTCTCCAGGGATCGAAGTAGCGGGAATCATTTCTGCGGTGGGTGAAGGTGTCACAAAATGGAAAGTAGGCGACAAAGCGATGGGCTTATGCTGGTTAGGCGGTTATGCAGAAAAAGTAGCAATAGCGGAAAAGAGTGTTTATCCGATGCCTGAAGGGATGAGCTTTGAAGAAGCGGCAGGATTTATTGTCACCTACCAATCTTCTTACTTTGCAATCGTAGTGAGAGCGAAATTACAGGCAGGGGAAACTATGTTAGTCCACGCTGGTGCTGGTGGAATAGGAAGCTCTGCGATTCAAATCGGAAAAGCGTTAGGTGCTAAGGTTTATGCAACTGCTGGGAGTGAAGAAAAACTAGAAGTAATTCGAAATCTAGGAGCCGATCTTGCACTAAATTACAACGAAGCCACTTGGTCTAAAAAAATTCGAAAAGAATACGGTGGAGTAGACGTTGTGATTGATCCTGTTGGCGGAGATGCTTTTGATAAATCAATTCTATGCACAAACTTCGAAGGTCGAATTGTGGTAGTAGGATTTACGAGTGGAAGAATTCCAACTTTAGCGGTTAATATGCTTTTACTCAATAATATAAGTGTAATGGGAGTTTATTGGAATTTATACCAAAATGATCACCCCGATCAAATCCAAAAATGTGTAAGTCAATTAAATGAATGGTACACACAGGGAAAAGTAAAACCATTGGTTTACAAGACGTATCCTCTCAAAGATGCCCCTAGAGCACTCAGGGAAGTGGGAACAAGAAAAACTTACGGGAAGACAATTTTATTGCCATGAACAAAAAAAATCCACACGATAAATCGCTCCATAATCCTGAAGTCGCTAGTGAGATGGAAATTTTTAATGAATTTCTAAAGAAGAAAGATTTAAAAGTTACCTCTCAGAGAATGCTAGTGGCAGAAACGATTTTTTCCATTCACCAGCATTTTACAGCAGATAGCCTCTTGGAGTTACTCAAAGACCATCGGGATGAAATTTCAAAAGCTACGATTTATAGAATTCTAAGTATCATGGTAGAAGCAAAACTTTTAGCAGAACATGATTTCGGAAAGGACTTCAAATACTATGAACATATTGTAGGGCATGAGCACCATGACCATATTATCTGTACGGACTGCGGACGCATTGTGGAATTTGTAGTCCCTGAAATAGAAGAGATGCAACAACGAGTAGCCGCAGACAAAGGTTTTGCAATACAGGGACATCGCTTGAATATATACGGAGTTTGCCAGAAAAAACCAGACTGCGAATATCTAACTAAAAAATCTTGAGATGAATCACGGACATCGGGTTTACTAGGACGTTATCCACCTTTAAGCCCAAATGTAAATGAGGACCTGTAGACATTCCAGTCGAACCAATTTTTCCAATGAGCTGTCCTCGTTTAACAGTTTCTCCTTCATGCACTAGAGTTTCGGACTGGTGCATATAGAGAGAAAAAATCTTAGAGCCGTGGTCTATAACAGTGAATATCCCCTCGAAGTACATTGGGCGAGAGATTACAACTTTTCCATCTTGGATTGCATGAATTGGATCTCCAGATGCACCGCGAATATCAATGCCACCGTGAGGTTTTCCTTTTTTAGTAAAATAATTTCTGCGTGCATAGAAGTTACTGGTTATCTTTTTTATTTTCGCCGGCAAATGGAAATTTTGCGTAAAGAATGGAACTGTTTCAGATTGAAAAGCGGCTCGTTTTAATTTTTCACATTCTAGAATAAATTTAATCGGACCTACCCCACCTTTTTTGGGAGCAAATCGTTTAGGCAATCTTAGTGTTTCAGTAACTCTTGTTTCTTTAAATTTATTTGCTTCAATTTGCACTGGACAAACTTTGTAAGTCTCTGCTTTTTCATCAGTTCTAATTTCTAGATCATAAGTTCCTGGACTCAGCTCGGGATGAATCGGAACAAAACCCATATATTCATTGTTTAGAACAAACATTTCTACTTTTTTCTTCATCCAAAATAGATTGTATTTTTGTAATTGAGCTAAGTCTACACCGGGGCTATTTGCCAGTAACCTTACATACATTAATTCACCCTGTTTAAATTTTCGGGCACGAATTTTTACAACGTATTCTTTTCCTTCATAAACACGCTCTATATTTGTAATTTGTGGTTTTTCGGGCTCTTCTGTTTTTGTTGGACTATTTGAGGCAACAGGGATAGGAGTTTTACTTGGTTTATAAGATTTAGAAGTAGGTTTCTTTTTTGTAAACTCAACTAAGCGGGCAATTTTTTTAGGAGCGGAATGAGAAGACAAACTTGTCAATGACTTGGCGGCTGGCTTTTTCTTTGCGAATTCTACTAACCTTGCAGCTTTTCGGTCAGCCCAAAGTGAGCTAGAAAGAATCATGCAAAATACAACGAGAGGATATGATATATTTTGAGCCTTTGAAATAAGAACATTCTGGGTTGGTTTCGTCGAAGGATTCACTGATTTTTTCCCGAAATAAATTTTTACTGACAAGAATATGAGATTAGTTTTTTTTTCAATACAAAAAATTTCCATTTTAAATAATATGAAACTCTATGATAGTTTTCGGAATATTGAATATGACTTCTGACTCTTTTTCGGATGGCGGAGAGTTTTTAGACGAGGGTAAGGCAGAGGAAAAAGGGAAGGAACTGATGCAAACGGGAGCATTTGTGATTGATATAAGTGCACAGTCCTCGAATGTAAATGCGATTCAAATTGAACCTGAATTAGAATGGAATCGAATGTCGGCGCTCATTAAACGTTTTCAATCTACAGGTTATAAAATTTCGGTAGATACTTACAAACCTTATGTCATCCAAAAATCTATTGAGGCAAAAGTTGATTATATTAATTGTATTAATTCTTTTCGAGACAAAGAATCTCTAGAAATACTTGCGGCAAATAAGGATTTACTTCCAGAGTTAATTTTAATGTATTCTCACCATAATGGAGATTTAGCAGAGGCTAAGTCAAATTTAACTCCGAATACCATTATGGATTCGATTTACAAATTTTTTGATTTCAAAATCGGGGAATTACAACGAATAGGCGTTCCAGAAAGTAAATTAATTTTCGATCCGGGGATGGGATTATTCCTTGGTGCTGATCCATTACTTAGCATAGAAGTATTAAAAAATATTTCCGAATTCAAAAAACGATTTGGTAGAGTAATGGTTTCTGTCTCACGTAAATCATTCATCGGAAATCTACTTGGAGGAATTCCGCCAAAAGAGAGAGGTGCAGGAACTTTAGCAGTAGAAATTTTTCTTTACCAGCAGAAAATAGACTTTATCCGCACGCATGATGTGAGACAAATTAGTCAGGCGATGAAAATTTTAGAGGTACTGTGTTGATTTATACGAGTAGAGACAGGTTTTAAACCTGTCTCTACAAATAGTACAAAGTAATTTTTACATATTCAATTTAAACCTGAAACCATTAGACGGGTTTTTTCTTAATAACTAACTTACGTTCGATTTCAAAAATCTTTTCAGGAAGTTTTTCTTTGCCGAGTTTTTTCTTGTCGTTTTCTTTAATGAAAAGATCCGCTCCGTATTTTTCGAAAGCAGCAGCAGCTTTTACATTTTTGAGACCGATGAACTGGAGATGAACTTCTCCTGCGGGTATACCGTATTTGTCGCCTACATCTTCTACTGAAAGAATGCGGCTAATAGATGTTACAGTATCGCCACTGATGGAAGGTTGAGTGTGATAACCTTCTGTGTATCCTAAATCCCAGAGCATGTTTTCCGAAAGATCACGAGATGCCATACCAACGAGCCAAGCAAATACTAGCCCACCGTATACGATTGGTTCGCCGCTCATGGCACCTGTTAGGCTTTTAGAATAAAGCTTATCATAGTGCAGAGGATGAGTGTTACCCACACGGTAAGTCCAAGCATAGTGTTCGTCGGTGATAGTTCGACCATTGGAGTGAATATAAATCTGACCCGGCTTAATCGAATCGAAATAGGTTGACTCCCAAGTGGTTTCCCTAAAGTCTTTTGGATACATCAGCGAAGGAAGTTTGATAACAGGTTTGTCAGTCTCTGGAAAAAAACTTGCAGGATTTCCAGGCTTTGAATCCCCTTTTGGTTTTCCATTAGAGTGGTAAATCATAATTTTGCGCTCGTATTGAAGAACTAAATCATTGTTTTGGTTCAAACAAAGAGTTCTTACATGAACTATACCTGGTTTGTCAGGACCTTTATCTTCAATCTTTAAAACCTTTGTGCTTGCGGATAACGTGTCTCCTGGATAGACCGGAGTCAAAAATTGAACATTGTAATAACCTAGATTCGCCATAGCTTTTTCAGAATCATTTTGAACACCAATAGAAAGCGCAAGGTTAAATACCATGAGAGGGCTAACGAGCATATCCTTGAAACCATGTGCTTGCGCATAAGGACGAGAGAGAAACAGAGGATTAGCCTCCATGAAAGTTGTAGCAAATTCCTGAGCGAACGAAAAATCAATAGTAAACGCTCTTGGGTGAAGAAAAACTTCTCCTTCTTTATATTCTTCTAAGTATCTTCCGTAAGTTTTTTTGATGATAGAATTTGTGTCTACTGCTGTAGAAGGTGCCGCTTCTTTGAAAGGCAAAGATTCAATTTGTTTCATGATATATTCCTTAAAATTTTATGGGTTATTATTGCGCTCGCTACCAAGCTAAGCGAACCGATCAAAGATTACCACCGATGGACACCGATAAAAGAACGATGAAAAATGATATAGATTCAAACCGAATGACAAATACTCAAGGGTTATCGTATTATTTATCGGTGCTCTCGGTGTTCATCGGTGGTAATCTTGAAATATCTTCCCGTTATGTATAAGATTTTATTTTATCATTTTAGAGAAAGAATTTTTTTAGGATGAGTCGAACTCGGGTGAATTCTTCGGGGTGCGTTTCTTTGATGAGAGTCCCACCAATTACAGCCATCATCGTGCTATGTAAAACCAAGCCCTGACCGGCTCCGACTCGATTTTCCGTGGAAACGGGAATACCTTTTCCATTGTCTTCGATTGCGAGTTCTAGAATTGAATTGGCGAAAGACAAAGAAACTTTGACTTCTAGTTTTCGGTCTGGAGAAATGGCGTAGCGTAATATATTTCGAAATAATTCGCGAACGGCGTAATAAATTACTTCAAGTGCAACTGGCTCTAGAAGTTGTAATTTTTCTTCTGCTTCTGATGCAAAGGAATAGAAAATAGTTTCTCCGCGTAATTCTGATTTGGCGAGATTACGAATTTCTTCTAAAAAATTTTGTCCGTTTAAATCGGCTGGATGAATCGGGAGAATTTTTAAGAGGTTAGAAATTTTTTTATGTAATCCAGATAACGAATCAAGTAAATTCGCACGGACAGATTCGTTTTTCATGGAGTCAATTCCAATCATGACGGTGTGAATTTCTGGTAGAATGTCATCATGTAAAATCCTTCTAGTCTGATGGTCTAAGAGTCTACTATCCATTAACTGCTTCTTTTGTA
Source organism: Leptospiraceae bacterium (assembly GCA_017996175.1). Classification (GTDB taxonomy): domain Bacteria; phylum Spirochaetota; class Leptospiria; order Leptospirales; family Leptospiraceae; genus UBA2033. Next base: position 22,559 of record JAGOHK010000047.1, on the reverse strand, counting down.
GATTCACTAGAAGACGAGAAATTTCTGTAACTGAAAGCAAATCTAGGATTTTACCAGAGCCTATTTTTGCGATTTCAATTTCTTCTTCTGAATAGAGAGTATAATCCCGCTTAACCCCTAAGAATAAAACTCCTACTAGTCCTTGGGTGTCCCGAATGCTAAGAGCTAAAACATATCCTTCATAAGTATCTCGATTCAAATAAAAAATCATTTTATCACTTGGCAGATTTTCTGTGAACGAGAATAGTTTTGCGGCTAATTCTTTGTTTTCCTCCGGATAAAAAAGAGGTTTTGGGATATAGGAAACGTATGCACCTTTGGGAACGAGGCAAGCACGGGTTGTGTCTAGTGTATTATCACAGAGTAGGCGAAATGTATTTTCCAAATGAGAATCTATTTTTTCGCCGGACTGGGTGATGGATTCGTATAGGTTTTCATTGAATAGAAATGGTTTTAAAATTTTGCGATTTTCTTCTTCGCGCTTACGAGAGATGGTTTGGATTTTGACCAGAAAAATCAAGCCGAGTAAGGAAAGTAGAACTTGTTTCGAATCTGAGGCATATCCAAATAATCCGCCAAGAGTCGTAAGTGAGCTATAAAGGATTCCAAAAAGTAAAATGTATTTCCAATAAGACTTTAGAGACTTCATCGCAAGATAACGACCTGTAAACACTTGGTATGAAATCACCGCTTGTCCAACTATTAAAATTGTGATTAAAACAGCAAGGCAAGCAAGAGAATCCAAAATCAAAAGTAAAGCTGGAAATTTTTCATTACCTATATGGCGAATTTCATTCTCGATGGTATTTTTCCCGACAACTACAACTAATCCAACTAAAATAGCAAGACTCGCAAGAAGAATGGAAGCGCGTAGGATTGTTTGATAGGCTGAGCTTTTGGCAATTTCCTCTAGGTTATTATCCTTACGATGGACTTGGGAAAGATAAAAAATGGAACTTAAAGTGCAGAAGATAATATAGATAGAAAATACATAAAAAACTTCATCGGGAATAAAAAATATTATATCGAATACTCGCATATTATCCGCTCTTGGAATTAAATAGACGACAAGAGAAAAAGAAAGTATGAAAAAAAGAAATTCTACCCAAAGAAGAATATTTCGGAGACTAAACCGATTCCAAATCGCCTTGTCTTCATAGAATCGAAATACAATATACGACCAGGCAAATGGCAAAAGACTCAAAATCAAAAAAGAAGGGTAGAGAATCTTAGATGAAAAAGAAAGTATAAAAGGAATTCCTTTTCCTAAAATCAAAAGATGCCCTATAAAAAAAAGAGTGCAACTTAAAAAACTTATACTTGCGACAATTGATTGCCGGTCTTTTTTTTCGGAATAAACAAAAATCACACAACCGAGATAAAAAGAAACCAAGTAAATCAAGTTCGAAAGTAAAAAAGAAAGGTTACTTGCGATTATTCCCATTTTACTTCTTCGTCCTTTTCATTGATATAACTTACGTTTCCTTTTTCCGACCAGAGGAGAAGTTTATTTTCTCGGACAATTAAACTGGCACGGGTGCGAGCGACTTTTTCATCTGTAGCGTTATCCGCAAGTCCCCAGACGGTATAGATTTGTCCATTGACGCGGCTAATCGTTCTTTTGTCCTTTACGCCTATACGAGAAGCTATTTGTTCGTTACTAAGTCCTTGGGCTAGTAACTTGGCGACTTCTCGTTCGTTTGGTTCCAAAAGTGCAAGAGGAGAATTTTCATCTGTATACTTTACTTCTTGGACTCTAGACTCTATTTCGGGATCAATAAAGTTTCGTCCTAAATAAGCGTCGCGTAACAATGGCGCAATCATGGACGGTAGCAGATAGTTTGATTTTTTCACATACGCATAATGGCTGAGTATCCCCGATCGGCGAAAGTCTCGAAAGTATGTGTCGTCATCTTGAATCGAATAAAATACAACTGGCTTTCGAGGAAATTCTTTTCGAATGGTAATGGCTGACTCTATACCGTTAGCCCCAACTATTTGGACATCAAATAATAATACATCCACATCCGACTTGCGGCAAAACTGAAATGCCGCTTCTCCACTATCACAGTCATACAAAACTGAAACTTTTCCTGTCTCTTCTAAACCTTGCTTTAAGGCTTTGCGTAATTTGGCGTTGTCTTCGATGATGACGATTTTTAAAAGTTCCATTTAGTTCTCACTTCCTCTACTTGGAAAAGTAAAATTCCATTTGTCAAATAGAATTAAATTCCAGAAATTTTTGGTCTACCCCATTTTTGGATAAGAAAAATGGAAAAATTTTTAATTTTTTCCGAAAGATTTTCAAAATTTTTGAAATAAATTTCGCACGAAATAAAATTTTTCGACCTAGTAATAGTATGATGCTATTTCAAAACTCAGATGAATTTTTGTTAGAGGAAATCGAGGACAGAAACCATACTGTTTCAACCCTGTTAGTTCCTGAAAATCTAATGCCAAGCTTTCAAGTCATCGTAAAAAATCACGGGCAAGGCAATATTTCTTTGTATCTGCGAAATCTGCTTTTTATGTACCGAACTTTGACTCATTCTGGGATGATTCCGAAACCTATAACGATGAAGACGGAATACCAAGAAGAAGGACAAAATCTTTGTCGTGTGGGCTTTCGTCCCGCGAATTCGGATTGGATTGAACTTGGAGAACTGGCTCTTGCCTTTGGGAAATCGCGCTGTTGGTTGTTTACCTATTTGCTCAAGATGGACATCATGGGGTTGTGGTACCTTCTCGCCCAAGCTGACTTGATCTTCGCAGTTCCAACGTTCCCCAACCTAGAACTACAAAGTTTTTGGACTTTGCTGCGCAATCGACAGAGCTTTGCACGAAATTATCACGTAAAAGTGTAGGAAAAAAGTAAAAGTATTTACTTCTATAGAAATTCATCCATATTTCAGGTAGATCAAGGGTATAACTATACTTACAGATTGTGCAAAACCTTATTTTCATTCCTTGAGCGGAAAACTATTTTACTTTCGGCAATTTGGATAGGTAGAAAATTCGTTTTATGGACAGATTTTATACAAAACCAATTGAGAAATTAGTTCCTTCGGATTTCACGCAATTAGTCAAAATGGCTCTTGATGAAGATATGCCAGAGCGTGATGTTACAAGCGAATCGATATTTACTTCGAACCAAAAATCCAAGGCAACCTTGATTGCGAAAGAAGCGGGAGTTCTAGCTGGTTCCATTGTGGTTGAAGAATTGAAATTACAAACCGGAAATCAATTTATCTATAAAATCTTAAAACAAGATGGAGAAAATTTTGCCCCGAAAGAAATACTTTTAACCTTAGAAGGAAACCTTCGAGTCATTTTGCGTATTGAAAGAGTATTATTAAATTTTTTACAATACCTTTCAGGAATCGCAACAGAGGCAAATAAAATTTCCAAGAAATACGAAAACAAATTAATGATTTTTGATACCCGAAAAACTCTTCCAGGTTATCGTAAACTTGCCAAGTATGCAGTTTATGTGGGAGGCGCTTGTAACCATAGACAAAATCTTTCCGATATGGGGCTAATCAAAGATAACCACGTTGCCATGGTGGGATCTATTTTGGAAGCAGTATCCAAAGTAAGAAAAAATTTTCCAGATCGAAAAGTAGAATTAGAGATTGACGGATTACACCAATTAGACGAAGCGATTGAGTCTTCACCGGATATAATTTTACTTGATAATTTTAATTTAGAGAACACAAAAATTGCGATAGACAAAATTCAAAAAGTGAAACCAAGTATAAGAATTGAATGCTCGGGGGGGATCACTCCTGAAAAACTAGAAGGACTTTCCAAGCTAGGACTTGTGGGAGTGAGTATGGGGTATTTAACGCATACGACTCGTTTCCTCGATCTGAGTCTTGAAATAGAGAGTAGATAAATGGGTTTTGTTAAACATAATGTAACGGTAGAAATGCTTTTTGACGCAGTAAAAGAAAGGTTAAACGACGACGATCAAAATTTAATTAAAAAAGCATACACTGTCGCTGAGAGAACTCATGCAGACCAAAAAAGACATTCCGGTGAGCCATATATAATTCATCCGGTAAATGTTGCTTATATTCTAAATGATCTCAGGCAGGAGCCTAACGTAGTAGCCGCCGGTCTTTTACACGATGTAATAGAAGATACGGACTACACCAAAGAGGATATGATAGAGGACTTTGGAAAAGATATTACAAAACTTGTAGAAGGTGTCACCAAAATGTCCAAGGTCAAAAATAAAACTCGAATGAACTTCGAGTCTATCGCAGCCGAAAATATTCGCAGAATGTTAATGGCAACTGCCAAAGATCCGCGGATAATAGTAATTAAACTCTCTGACAAAACCCATAATATGCGAACTTTAAAATTTCACAACCCAGAAAAACAAAAAAAAATTGCTCAGGAAACTCTCTCAATCTATGCACCGTTAGCCGGAAGACTCGGAGTTTACAAAATCAAGTCGGAATTAGAAGATTTAGCATTTCAAATTCTGGAACCTGAAAAATACCAAGAAATCAAAGAAAAAGTAGCCGCAAAAAAAGTAGAAAGAGATAATTTTATCGAGACTGCAAAAATTATCATTAAACAAAGATTAGCCGAAATCAATTTAGATGTGCATATAGAAGGAAGATCCAAACATTTTTATTCTATCTATAAAAAGATGAAGGATAAAGATAAAAACTTCGATGAGATCAATGATTTACGAGCAGTTAGAATCATCACAAAAGAAGTTCGAGATTGTTACGGAGTATTTGGAGTTGTGCATAGTATATGGACTCCTGTCCCTGGAAAATTTAAAGATTATATTGCAACTCCCAAAACCAACCAGTACCAATCGCTTCATACAGCAGTCATTGGACAGGACGGGCGACCACTCGAAATTCAAATTCGTACTGCCGATATGAATGACATCGCCGAACATGGAATAGCCGCTCATTGGGCTTATAAAGAAGGTAAGTCGATCAAAGATACATCTTTAACAATGAAGTGGATTGAAAAAATTCGTTCTTGGAGTGAGTCTAGTTCTGACTCTAAAGAATTTTTAGAAGACCTTACTCATGAACTTCATGAGGATGAGGTATTCGTGTTTAGCCCCAAAGGGGATATTTACAATTTTCCGAAGGGTTCGACTATTCTAGATTATGCGTTTCGAATCCATACAGACGTTGGTCTCCATGCCAAGGGTGCAAAAATTAGTGGACGAATGGTTCCACTTAGAACAGAATTAAAATCAGGCGACCAGATAGAAGTCATTACAGATAAAAAAATTAAACCTTCTCCTATTTGGCTTAGAATTGTAAGAACATCTTCCGCAAAACAAAAGCTTCGTCAGTACTTTAGAAAAATTCAAGACGAAACTGCAAACGATGTCACCGTATCCTATGTCGCAAAACTTCCTAGCGAACCAACCCCACAAACGATAGAAATAAATAATCTTAAAAAAGCAAAACCGGCAAAAAAGAAAGATAAGGAAAAACGGGAAGTTAGTATTGTAGTAGCTGGAATTAAAGATATTTTAGTTCGACTTTCTTCTTGTTGTTCGCCTTTGCCAGGAGATGATATTGTAGGATTTGTAACTCGAGGTCGTGGGGTTAGTGTTCATAAATCAAACTGCGATGTTGCGCGTCTTCATTCGGATAAAAAACGAATGGTTGCGGTTCGTTGGGATGGAATTAATAATCCAGTCCCAGTTCGAATTGAAGTAAAAGCTTATGATAGACAAGGAATTTATTTGGAGATGGTAGAATCAATTTCCAAAACCGAAACTAATATTTTAGAAGCTGGTGCAAGCTCTGCCGGTGAGGGAACTCTAATCGCTAGATTTTTAATTGAAATTGAGCACTTAGATCAGCTCCAAGAAATTTTAGACAATATCCGCTCCATCAAAAATATTCTATTTGCAGAAAGAGTTGTAGAAAAATAAAAATTCAAAATTTCCCTTGACGCAAGTTAGACCGGAAATATCAAATTACATATTCAATACTTAGATTTAAGGATTTTTTTTATGAAAGGTATTATTCTTGCCGGGGGATCTGGCACAAGGCTTTATCCAGTTACGCGAGTTGTTAGTAAACAACTCATGCCTATATACGATAAGCCAATGATCTATTATCCGCTCTCTACTCTCATGCTTGCGGGAATCAAAGATATACTCATTATTTCTACACCAAACGATAAACCGTTGTTTCAAGCTTTGCTCGGAGATGGTTCTGATTTTGGAATTCGCATTTCTTATGAAATTCAACCCTCACCTGATGGACTAGCGCAAGCGTTTATCATTGGAGAAAAATTCATTAACGGGGATAATAGCTGTTTGATTCTCGGTGATAATATTTTTTACGGTCATGGAATGATTGAGAGTTTAGTTGACGCGACCAATATTCAAGATGGAGCCGTGATATTTGGATACTACGTCAACGACCCAGAGCGTTATGGCGTTGTTGAATTCGATAAATCTGGAAAAGTATTAGGCATTGAGGAAAAACCACAAAAACCAAAATCGAATTATTCTATTCCCGGACTTTATTTTTATGACAACAAAGTTTGTGAATACGCCAGAAATTTAAAACCTTCTCCTAGAGGTGAACTAGAAATTACCGATTTGAATAAATTGTATTTAGCCAAAGGGCAACTAACTGTTAACCTCTTGGGACGTGGGATTGCTTGGTTTGATACAGGAACTCATAACTCACTGCTCGAAGCTTCTCAATTTATAGAAGTAATCGAGAATCGCCAGGGGCTAAAGGTGGGTTGCCTCGAAGAAATTGCATTTAGAAAAAAGTATATTTCGAAAGAACAACTTTTAAAACTAGCCGAACCAATGAAAAAAAATGGATACGGACAATACTTAATAAGGTTAGCAAATGAATATCCAATCGACTGAATTTGAAGGGCTTTACGTAATCGAGCCAAAAGTATTTAAAGACGATCGTGGATTTTTCTACGAAAGTTATTCAGAAAAATACTTCGCCGAAAAAGGTTTAAAGTTTAACTTCGTACAGGATAATCATGCGAAGTCTACAGACACAAATGTGGTACGTGGACTTCACTACCAAAAGCCTCCCTTTGATCAAGCGAAACTTGTTCGAGTTACCAAGGGTGCAGTCTACGACGTAGTTGTTGATTTACGGCAGAGTTCCAAAACTTATCAAAAATGGTTTGGCATTGAATTAAGCGGCGGAAATTTTAAACAACTTTTAATTCCACGCGGATTTGCTCACGGGTATTTGGTTTTAAAACCCGAAACAGAATTTCTTTACAAAGTAGATAATCTTTATAGCAAAGAAAGCGAAGGTGGAATTCTATGGAATGATCCAACTCTGCAAATTGATTGGATGGTCGCAAAACCACTATTATCTGATAAAGATCTGAATCTTCCACTTCTCGGTGAGTCGCTTGGAATTTTTCCGTGAAAATTATTAACTTGCTATTTTAGGATTGATTTATAAATTACAAAAAGTATGATTCTTCTAATTGATGGATTTAATTTGATTTATAAATTTCCAGAATTAGAAACTCTGATGTATGAAAGCAAATTAAACTTGGCAAGAGAAGGTTTATTAAAATTATTAAACCAATACAAAACAAAACGGGGAAACACTGTGATCCATGTTTTCTTCGATGGAAAGAAGGACAAGGGAAGTGAAGTTAGGCGAGATGAGTATGGAAGTATCAAGGTTTATTTTAGTCATGACGTGAGTGCTGACTTACTCATAAAAGAATATATCAAGAGAGATCCGAATCCTTCTAGCCTGTATGTAGTGACATCAGACAATGATATTATATTTTACTGCAAACGATTTAGTTGCAGAAGTCAGAAGTCAGAAGACTTTGCAAAATGGGTAGACAAGTTTTTATTTGGTTCAGAGGATAAGGAAGAGAAACCGGAGGATGTAAAACTCACCGGAACAGAATTAGAATATTGGCAAGATTTATTTAAAAAAAGATAAAGAGAGATTCGACTTGGCTATTAAGAAACAAATAGATAGAAAAAATGATTTTGAAAGACTACTCAATGTTTTCAAAACAGGAAATAATTTTATTTTAACCACACATAGGAGCTGTGATCCTGATGGGATTGGCTCTGAACTAGGTCTATCTTATTTACTCACCAAATTAGGAAAAAGTCATTCCATCTTAAATCCTGATAAAATGCCAGATAAATATAGATTCATAGATCCACTTTTTAAAGTTCGAAATATTGATCCAAATATGTTGCAGAATTTTACTACAGATAAAACTGTTGTAGTTGTGGATAATTCTGATTTGCCTAGAATCGGTGATGTAAATCAATTTTTAAAAGAAGACAAATCGAATCTAATCATGGTAGATCATCATGACAATATTGAACCTTTTACTGGGCTTTTTTCTTTTCCTGAAATTGGATCAACCTCTGAAATCATTTATGAAATCATAGAACTTGCTGGATTTTCTCTCGATTATAATACTGCGATTGCACTTTACTTGGGGATCGTGATGGACACGGGGCAATTCAAATACAGTAAAACCCGCCCGCGCACTCACGAGATTGCTGCCAAACTTGTGCAATACAATTTTCCAATTGAAGAATTATTACGTAAAATGTATGAAGATTTCCCAATATCGGTTTTACTTTTAAAAAAAGATATTTATTCTAGTATAGAAATTCACGCCGAATATCACTTAGTCACGATTGAAATTACAAGGCAGATGTTAGGAAAATATAACTTTAATTCGAATCCGCTCGAAGGAGTTACGAGTGAACTTTTAGGACCGAGTGAAATTTATGTTTCTGTATCGTTTACGGAAGGAGAAGAAGATTTTGTAAAAATTAGTTTTCGTTCTAAGGGCGATTATGATGTTTGTAGTGTGGCGAAAGATTTTAACGGCGGCGGTCACAAGAACGCAAGCGGTGCCATGATACGCGGTGGTATGCGAAAAGTAAAAGACGACGTAATGAATCGTTTAATATCTCTTTTAAAAACCTAATATACTATGTTATTTAATACAATTCCCTTTTTTATTTTTTTTACAATCGTATACCTTATCTATTGGAATATAGGTAAAAAGCTAAAGTATGATTTTTTGATTTTAGCTGGTGCAGCGTTTTATTTTTATTATTCGCCGCTTTTTCTTTTACATTTTTTATTTGTAATAGCACTCAATTATTATTTTTACTTTCAGATTTACAAAGGAAATAAAAATCTTTTCGTTAAAATTGCCATTATTTTCAATTTGCTCAACTTGGGATTTTTCAAATACTTTTATTTTTTTACTGGTGTGTTGAGTGATATTACGGGTAGCCTCTTCTTTCAAAATGCATCCGAGGGAAGATGGATACATATTACTCTTCCACTTGCAATTAGTTTCTATTCTTTTCAAATGATTGCTTGTGCAGTAGATACGTACCGAAATACAGAAGCAGAAGAATTACTTAGTTTCAAAAAATATCTATTATTTGTTTTGTTTTTTCCTGTTCTTATCGCAGGTCCAATTATGCGAAAGAAAGACTTTTTTCCAAACTTAGAGCGAGAAGTTCCGCAAAAGGATGATCTATACAAAGCCTGTTATTTAATGATGTCGGGGCTAATCAAAAAAATCCTCCTAGCTGATCCGGTTGCAACGATTGTAAATCCGATTTTTGCAAATCCGAATGAATACACTGCATTCTCTCTTTTTATGGTTGGGATTTTAGCTGTAATTCAGATCTATGCTGACTTTTCAGGGTTAACAGACTTAGCCCGCTCCGTCGCCTATTTTTTAGGATTTCAAATTCCTGAAAATTTTTATGCTCCCTTCTTTGCTACAAGTGTAAGAGAATTTTGGAAAAAATGGCATGTAACTCTTTCGAATTGGTTAATGGAGTATATCTATTTTCCGCTCGGTGGAAGTAGAACGGGTGAATGGAGAACCTATTTAAACTTAATTATCACTATGACTCTCGGTGGAATCTGGCATGGTGCAGATTATACTTTTTTAGTTTGGGGTTTTTATTGGGGATTGATATTAAGTTTAGAAAGGTACTTGGAAAAAACAAAAGGTTTTAATCTGACTCCCGAAAACAAACCTATCATCTTAGTTTTAAAAGCAATGCTTGTGTATGTAATTGCCGCGATTAGCCTATTAATGTTTCGATCCAATAGCACTCCAGCAATGATAGATTTATTTTCTGGCTTATTTACTAATTCTTCTGAGTATCTGAGCGGATTACTCGCATTAAACGGAAGTGGCTGGTTAATTTCAGGACTAGAATTGGTTCAAAGTGAAGAGCCATTTTTATTAAACACGGTTAAAAGTTACGAGAGTGTGATTTATATGTATATGGCATTTATATTTTTCCATTATGTGCAGCACAAACCAGAAGCCTTTGATCGCTTCAAAAAATACAATTTCGCACTTGTAATTATTCTAGGAGTTATAACGGTTTTTTTACTTACTACATTATCTCATGAGGGGGACGGGTTTATTTATACTACCTTCTAAAATTATGTTCAAGAATAAATTTTTACTCATCCCTGTTTTAATACTTTTGATAGCGCTAACAATTGATCGAATTGTCATGTTAGAAAAAATCCAAGCGTATTTTACAAAGACTGTTTCAGAGATAAACTACTTTCATAAACCAGTTTTATTTCAAGAACTGAAAGAATACCTCGCGAAACCAGATCGGAAAAAAGTTCTTGTATACTTTGGAAATTCGAGAGCACTTTTGTTTGATAATAAATACATTGCCGAACATTATCCAGATTGGATTTTATTTAATTTTTCTGTTCCGGGTGGTACTCCTGATTATTTCACTTTTTGGTTAGAACAATTCAAAGCGGATAATGTCAAACCAGACTTTATTTTAGTAGATGATTCACTAGAAGTATTTAATTTTACTTCTTATATTAAGTTAGATGAGGTGTTAATAAACGGAATTGATTTTCCTTTTATCTTAAGATACTGGAATCGATACACTTCTAAAGAAATCACAAACTTCCTAGCAAAACGTTTATTCATGACGTATCAATATCGTCCAAAATTAGATACAGTTTTGCAGAGACTAAAAAACAATTCAGCGATTGCAAAAAACTTTGTAGAGTGGAAGCGGATAATCATGGAAAGATTAAAAATAGAACGAGGTAGCGCTTCTTCTGATATTTCTGGGAATCTAAGTTCTAGTGATGATCTAGTTTTACGTTACTCGGATGGCGACTTTCATTCTTATGTCGAGCCCTATACTTTTAACCAGAATATGTTGGATTTCCAAGAAGATAATTTTAAAATTTTAAACGAACTTGGCGTTAAACGAGCTGGCATCTGGGTGCGAATTGCGAGACCTTATTTTGGATATATAAAAACTAGAAATGCGGTTCCGAATCCAAATAAAGAAACTATTATTACCGCTTATTCTGTTTGGGTTTCAAAAATCACAGCGATTCACGAAAAATATAAAGTTCCATTTTTAAATATGAACGAGGACGAGTCGTACAATTGTAATTATTTTACGGATGCAAGCCACATGTCTAGCGAGTGTTTTCCTGCTTATACGGATTACATTTTTGAAAAGGGAATTGGAATCAAAAAAAAATAACTCACCTTGGGTAAGGTGAGTAGATGCAATTTGTTTTATACTTTATTTGTGGGTGTGCTATCAGGATTTAGCTTCGCTAATAATTCTGAAGCGATTTCACCAGCTTTTGCGTTGATGTTATGAATTGTTTCATAGATGCTACCAATGGTTTTATCTTGAAATTCTTTTGCTTGGTTCACGGGACCTTCTAACTGTTCAATTTTTGCAAGAAAGTCGAGAGGCATATTCGCAATTTGTCTATGTATTTGCTCGACAGAGGTGGCTCCGTTGTCAATTGCGTTTTGTACTGTTTTTTGTAATTCTACTAAATCCATTATTGTTCTCCTAGGTTTAAATTCCGATGACTGTAATCAAAGTGATTTGAACACAGATAAACAAAGGGAAATCACAAACGCAAGTGATTTTTCAATACTTCGATTAAATAATTTAGTTACTCATGTTACGCAAAAAGGTAAAAATATGAAATTTAAATCCAAATTAAGAATATTAGAAAATGCTAATGATTAATAAATTCAATAGCCTGCGCCGTCATGCCCACCGTTCATCTCTTTCGCTTTGCTCAAGCCCATTGTCGCATACACGCCAATAGGTGCAAACCTCAAGTGGACGCTGGGCTCACCCGAACTCAATCATTTCTTTTGTTAAGAAATGATAATGTAAGGAGAGTTAGTTAATGAGTTGAGCTTGACGGAAAAGAAATACGGTAAGCGCTATATCCTTTCAAAAATAGATTGCAAACCCTCAAATAGAAATTTATTTCACTTGAAATTATATAGGAAATGGTTTTTTGTATGCAAAGTATGTAAAAGTTCTAATTTAGATATTACGTACGTTATACGCTATTGATAAACAATGATAAAAGTTAGCTTTATTCAAAAAATCACAATATTTTTTCTAATACTATTTTTTTTATTCCCTTTGATTGGGATAAATGCACAGGAAAAAACTGAGTTTAACAATCCGCTTATTCTATTTATGGAAAAGGTTTATGATGTTATACCTCATGCTGAAATTTATGAAGACAAGGAGGGAAATTTAAGTTTCGAAGAAGTTACGCAAAAGGAATTTAAACCAAGCAATTCGAATTCTTACAATTATGGTTTTACGAACTCGACTATTTGGATGCGTTTACAGGTTAAAAATCAAAATAGCTTTTTAAACGATGAATGGATTTTTTTTGTAGAGTACCCACAGTTGGATTTAGTAAATTTCTATTTTCCGGTAGACAATGACAGGGGTGAAAATGCCTATATTGAAAAAGAAGGTGGTGATAGACTACCTTTCTCTAAACGAGATATTGAAAGTCGTGTTTTAAACTATACAGTCCCATTTGAGATTACCAAAAATCCGATTATTTATATAAAAATCAAATCTACGAGCGTGATGCAAACTCCCATTCATCTCGCGCCAGAGAGATATTTTTACAGCAGGAATAGTGACACGCAAATCATAATGGGGATTTATTTTGGAATCATGTTTATCATGGGTTTTTATAATTTATTTTTATTTTTATCTTTAGGAGAAAAGATTTATCTTTATTATGTGCTGACTGTTTTTTTTAGTATAGTATATATGGTATCCTACCATGGTTTAGGATACAAACACTTCTGGTCTGATTCCCCTTATTTGCAAAGTAAAATCATTCATTTGAGTGGGTTGATAGGATTAGGGTTCTTAAATTTATTTACACAGGAATTTTTAGAAATAAAGAAACTTAATTCTATAATTGATAAAATTTTAAATGGCTTATTACTAGTATCCGCTCCTATATTGATTCTAATTTTTATTCTTGATTCTAGCATACCAATTATTTTAGTAAATATTATTTCTCTTACCTATCCTATCCTCTTAATTGGCTGTGGAGTAATAGTTTTGCGAATTGGAAACAAGGCAGCGAGACTTTATTTAGTTGCATGGGGGCTTGCAAGTGTTGTGGGGATATTTAATGTTTTGCGTTCGTTCGGTTTAATTCAAGAATTGCATTTAATAAATTATCTCGGACTTCTGACGGGTGCGTTGGAAGTTTCATTTTTCTCATTTGCGCTCGCAGATAAAATTAATATTCTAAAAAAAGAAAAAATGGATGCAGAAGAAAAATTAATTGAAGCATTAGAAAAGTCCAATTCAGAATTAGAAAAACGTGTCAAAGAAAGAACAAAAGAATTATCTAGATCGAATAAACAAAATGAAGCTCTTCTTTTAAATATTTTACCCAGTCATGTAATTGAACGAATTAAAAAAAATGATGAATCTTTGATTGTAGATCCAATTCCATTTGCCAGTATTCTTTTTGCCGATGTGGTAGGATTTACAAAACTTTCCCAAACGATAGACGCTACAGAGTTAGTCGTTCTCTTGAGTAACGTGTTCTCGCATTTCGATGTATTAACGATGGTGCATAATTTAGAAAAAATGAAAACCATTGGGGATTCTTATATGATTGTTGGAGGACTTCCAGGGACGATCGACAATCACTTAGAGGCGATGGCAGATTTAGCTTTGGATCTTTTAAAATTCAGTCATCAGCAAGAGTTAATTGATCTACTTATGAAATACCCTGATTTCAAAATCCGAATAGGTATGCACTGCGGTCCTGCAGTTGCGGGTGTAATTGGAGTGGAGAAAATCGCCTACGACATCTGGGGCGATACTGTAAATACTGCTAGTAGAATGGAATCCTCCGGTCTACCTGATATGATTCAAACTTCGAGGCAAGTCTATGATTTATTAAAGGGCAAATTTGTATTCGAAAAACGTGGGCTAATTGAAATCAAAGGGAAGGGCATGATGGAAACCTATTTCTTAATGGATAAATTACCACCTAAAAGCAAATAGATAAGTTTTTCTAGAGAAACTTACGTCCAATCCAATAAAGAGTCAGAAGAAATAACTTGACTTTTCCCAAATGGACAATAGGATTTGCTCCCATGTTTAAAATAGAGATATTCAATCAAAAGTGGAAAACGTTTCTCTCGACTTTGCTTTGTTTTGTTCTACTTATATCTTTATCTGGTTTAACTGCAAAAACAACTTGCTCCGGCGAAGTATGTACTACAATTCCTCAAAAATATATTTCTGATTTAGACAATATTGATGCCGCCTTTGATTCACAATATATGCAACCTGTTTTCCAATCTATGGTCGAGGCATCTGTGATATCTAATAATAATTCTGGAATGATTGGTGTTGGTTATGTAAATCGATTCCAAATTGGAGCTGGTCTTGGAGCAGGGTTTGTAAAAAAAGATGATATCAATGTTGTGTACAAAGATGTGAATATTCCAAAACTTCCAAATATGGGAATTGCGGCAGCGCCTACTGCTATGTTTGCCTTTAATTTAGGTTGGCTTTTAGGAAAAGGTCCGTATTTAAATCCACCATCGGAGGAGAAGGTAAAAAAAAATCCAGAACTAGAAGAAGATGAGGAGGAGGAAGAGGAAAGGTCTATACTCCATCGTTTTAATTTTTATTTTCATGGAATGAAGGCTAATTACTATACTACGTCCGATGTAAAAGCGGCTTATGGGAATAAACCGGAGCTATCAGGTGCTCTAAGTGTAGAAAGTTTTGGAGCAATGATGCGGTTTCAATTAATAGAGCCAAAGATTTCTACTTTGGATTTAATTGGATTTTCTGGAGTTTCTATCGGTGTCGGATACAATATGCAAAATCTTGGGTTTGATATTAACCACCAATCCAGAACTAACCCCACGATTAATTTTGGTGAGTTAAAAGGATCTTGGGTTGCGAGAACTGAATTTGAATTTGCTTCCAATGTTAAAAGCATTCCATTGGAGGTTAGGACAGGAATTAAATTATTGTATTTTTTTGACATTTATGCAGGGTTAGGTGTTAGCAAAAATTTTGGAACTGCCGATCTTCATTTAGCTCGCGGTGGTCCGGTCAAATTGTCAGTAGATCCTTTTTACGTTTACAATACCACTCTGCTTACTTCTGATTATTATAAGTATTATTCGAATAATTCTTTAAATTCATCTAACAGTATTTTGAATCCAGAGGGAACTCTTTCAATGGATTTTAGAAAAAAAACAAAGATTAGTTCGAATACAAATTATGTGATTGTGGGAATGGAATTTAACCTTTTATTCCTGAAACTACTAGCAGAGGCAACAATTCTGGAAAAAGCCTACGGAGCCAATGTAGGATTAAAAATTGCTTTTTAGTATTCTGTTTTCATACAAACACGAATAGAAAAAATGGATTTGTGAATATCGAAAAATCAAATCCATCGTATATCATTGGGGCTATTCTGGTTTTGATTTCCGCTATCGGATTTTCTGCAAAAGCAGTCCTAGTCAAATTAGCTTACGTCTATCAGGTGGACGCCACGACCCTTTTATTTTTGAGAATGGTTTTTGCTACTCCGTTTTTTTTAGGAGTCGGGATTTACAAAATGCGCTCTGAAAAAACGAAACTTTCTAAGATAGAATGGCTTTATGTAGCACTCCTCGGATTTTTAGGGTATTATCTTTCGAGTATACTGGATTTTTTAGGATTAGTCTATATAAGTGCTGGAATGGAGCGGCTAATTTTATTTATCTACCCAACGATTGTCGTGGTATTGTCAGCTTTTATTTTCAAACACAAAGTAAATCAAAGAGAAATTATTTCCCTCGGTATAACTTATATTGGTATTGTAATTGTATTTATAAGCGACAAAGTAGAAAAAACAGAAAACATTTTCCTCGGAGCATTTCTAATTTTCCTTTGTGCATTTACATACTCAGCATACCTGATGGGAAGCGGGAAAATGATTCCTCGAATTGGAGCCTCTAGATTTACCGCCTACGCGATGTTAGTTGCTTGTATATCTATTATTTTACATTTTTCAATTACTCATAAAGTAGAAGATTTGAAGTTACCTTTAGAAGTATATTCTTTAAGTTTTGGAATGGCGATTATTTCAACTGTAATGCCTACTTTTTTACTCGCCCAGGGAATTAAACGAGTTGGCTCCGGACCTGCTTCTATTATTGGAACGATTGGACCTGTTTCCACTATTTTACTAGCTTGGATTTTTTTAGGGGAGACACTAAATTTATTTCAATTGTTTGGAACAGGACTAGTCATTGTAGGGGTATTCATTGTTAGCTACAAGAGGTAAGGTTTGTATTGGCTTTATACCCAATAGAATTAGGGTTAGGACGACAAAACTTAAAAAGAGCGTTCACTTTTTTTAGAATAGTCTATACTAAAGAAGCAGAAATAAAGGAATTAAAAAATATCACTCAGTCTTGAGATCAAAGGAGTAAAATGTTAAAAGTATTCTTTTATGTTCTTG
Source organism: Leptospiraceae bacterium (assembly GCA_017996175.1). Lineage (GTDB taxonomy): Bacteria > Spirochaetota > Leptospiria > Leptospirales > Leptospiraceae > UBA2033. The sequence goes on along the minus strand of JAGOHK010000047.1, from coordinate 5,703 downwards.
AAATAATGGCTTTAACTTTTTTGAGCTTTGAATTTTGCTTTGATTATAGAAAGACTGAGTTAAAACCAATTGAAGAAAGATTTATAACACGGCAAGAATTTAATAAATGCTTCGTGAAAGGAACTCCGTTAGAACATGACTTAGCTATGATGATTATGGCTTTCCCAGACCATGGCTATGAATTCCTCATCCCTCACGAAAACTACATGCTGTTTGTAACTCCATATTTTTATTCAACAACCCAAAATACTATTTTTAAAAGTGCTGACCAAATACTTGAAGTGGATAGTTGTCCTGTTGATTTAATTAAAGAATTGGAAAATTTGAGAGAGGTGATTAGCAATTGCTATATCCCACTTTCTTTTCTAGTGTTAATGAAAGCACCTGAAGAGCTAAAAGGGAAAATAAAAAAAATTAAAGTAAGGAGAATGAATTCGCAGCACAAAGAAAAAGTAGTAGAAATTGATTTAGAAAAATGGCTCAAGAAAAATAAATCCGTAAAGAATTTAGACAAATATTGGCATTTCAAAAGCTTTGCATCGGGAGGAGTCACCGATCATGATAAGTGCAAGGGGTTATAGTAATTGTTCACCAAAGGTGTTTTCGGGAAACGGATTAACTCGCTATTATGCGATTTACCGAGAAAAGCGAAGTCTAAAAACGTGAAACAAGCAATAGAATAAGGGTTGAAACGAGATTTAGGTAAAGCGAAAAGAGGGTAGGAAATGGAAAAAATTTGTTAGATTTGGAACGCAGCGTGCCAAATTGAGAAGGGTAAGTTTATATAAAATGAGGATACTTATTATTATCCAGTAAAGAAGTATTCTAGTGGTAAAGATAATACTGATTATGCGAAAAAGCCAGAATAACAAAAGAGTCTTAAAGGAGCATTGCGAAGTGTTAAGGCGAAAGAGCCTGAGCTGCGGGTTTTTTCTTTCTTGCTTACTTCTTTCTTTTTTTCACAAAAAAGAAAGAAGTAAGAGAGGGATCACCCTTCGCTGGGAAGCGGTAATAAGAGAAATCTCTCTTTGATAAAAGAGCGCAAAGAGAATATGAAAAGTAGCCTTGGCGTAAACTTTTGAAAGTAAAGAAGTTCGGGTAATAGGGTGAAACCCTACAAAGAAAGAAAAAAATCTGCCAAGAAGTAGCGTTAGGGATGCGAAGGCGAAGGTGAGCGTCAAGCGAAAGGGTGGACTGGATGAATGGTTCGACACGCAAGTTTGGTAGCTGCTGCTCACCAACCGACTTCCGTTGGATTTCCATTCAGGAAGGCGAGCCCGACGGCAGTCAGAGTAAAATGGCTAATCACAATTACACGTAAGCTGCCGTAACGCCCAGTGCGAAACGAAGCAGTGCGATCGACCCAATCGTGATTGATAAAATTATCAACCTCAATATTCCTGATAAATATGCTTACAAGGATGAGGTTCGAAGCAAAATTTTACCGTATAAAATAGATAAATATGTATTGTAAAGAATTCTATCCTGTATCTAATGTTACCCAAGGAGTGAATATGAACTTTGATGATTTGATTTTTTCTAAATTCGATTTTAGTGGAGTTCACAAAAAAGAATTAATTCCTTTAATTGAAGAGTTAATTCTTTACTCTGAAAAAGCTCGGAAAGAAGGATTACTTAGTTTAGAAGACGATTTGCCTCTTTTAAAAGATCCTTTCCTTAAAATGGGGTTACAGTTGGTTATAGATGGAACAGATCCAGAGCTAGTAGAAGAAATTTTAGAGAGAGTGATTTTCTTTTCTAAACCTTCTGTAAAAAGGGTTTTAGAATATTGTATCATTCGCACAGGTGTTCTAGGAATTCAAAGTGGAAACAATCCGCACGTTCTCCATCATCAACTTTATGCTTATATTGGAATAGAGTTTATTGAAGAATATATGAGCCATGTTGATTCTCTTCCTATGGTGCGCGAACTGGTTGTTAACCACAACTTTATCCCTTTAGATATTTCTATTGAGTTTAATTACTTATTTACAAATATGGATGATCTTTCTATTCAAAGGATGCTTAGAGAAATTGATATTGCTGTGCTTGTTTATGCACTTTCTAATGCAAGTTTAGAGTGTGAAAGTAAAATTTTAAAAAATATTTCTTCGCGTGCGGCTTACATGCTGACCGAAGACAGGCAACTCATCAGTGTGAGCATTGAAGATTGTATTGAAAATCAAAAAATGGTTTTGGAGTTATATGAAAGGTTAGTCGAAATGGGTGAGATTATTGGAACAGAAGAATAATCATTTTTTCTTCCGTATTTTTTTTGTTGTGGTTGAGTTAAATCGCACCAGTTTCCCAAATTGAAATACTTGCTCTATTTCGAATAACGTATTTATATTTTTCGCTGGATTATCTTTTAGTACAATTAAGTTTGCTTCCTTACCAACGGCTAATACTCCATTGTACGAGCCACCAATATACGAACAAGAGTTTTGTGTTGGAATACGAAATAGATTTTCATCATTCTTTAGAATTTTTCCTAAAATTTGCAATTCCTGAATAAAACTAACTCCCGGAAAAGAAAGTCGATTACCCGCTCCACTTCCTAAAATCAATTTTTGTTTTAAGATCGGATTTTTTTCTATAAATTTTGTATAAGAAAGATAATCTAATTGTCTTGTTTCTATTTCTTTTGAGTCAAGCTCAAAGCCTAGACTACCTTCATAGAGAGAAACATAATGATCCAGAAAGAATTTATCTTTTTTCTTTAGCATTTCTAATTCCGTTAAACCCTCAGATCCTTCCAAGTTGTTTAGATAAGAATTACGGTATACGTTTAAAATAGGAATTAAATTGATTTCTTCCTTATGTTGTCTGGTTATTTCTGTTTCCATTTCATATAGAATTGGGTGCACCAAATAACGATTACCCGAAATAAGTGCATCTAAAATAGAAATCCTATCTCCGAAGGTATGAACGGTGATGAGTTTATTTTTGTCTTTAGCCTCTAGTCTCAATTGGTTTAAAAGCCCTGAATCAAAGGAAAAGTTTGCGTCTTGGGTATAACGATTGAATATATGAACAGAGCGGCTAATTTCTGTTAACTGTCTTTCTAATTCAGAAAATGCAGAAGTTGGATTTTCTACCGGAAAATACAATACATCAGAAATGTCTTTTACTTCAGAACTTTTCGGAATAAGAGGTCTACTTGCAATAGTAATTTTGGGTCCTAGGAGTTTGCCTGAATCTATTTCGGATTTTATTTTATGAATCCAAGGTCCATCGGCAATCGACAAAACATGAGTAACCCCATGATATAAAAAAGATCTAAGGGAAGTTTGAATTGTTTGTAAATTATTTTGTCCACCTGCCCCATCTACTCCGAGGGTTATATAGGCATCGCAAAAAGAAGGGATCACATATCGAACTTGATCATTGTGTTTACTTGGTATTATCCGTGTTATTATACCGTCTTTTAAATATAAGTCGCTTACTTCACTGAAACTTGCTTCTGGCTTTAGATAACGAACCGATTTGATCACATCCTCTGAAGCTAATGTTTGAGTTAGAAAAAGGCAAAGAGTAAAAATAGATAGAATGGTTTGGGTCATGACTTTGATTTCAATAAAGAATGTCTTCTTAAAAGAATCAAGTTATTTCTTCCTGCTGCCCTTGAAGCTCCACCATAGCCATACTTAAATAAAAGAGGTTTTGCAGATACCTCGAAAATCTTTTTTAAATCTTCCTGCGTGAACTTTTGTGACTCGGATTTTACATTTCCTTTTTCTGACTTAAACATATTCGCTTCTTTCGGTACATACTTAATGCTAATACGACGAGTATATTGTCCGAAAACTTGTTTATCCCAATCCTCTTCTGGGAAATACCGAATTGGGATTCCTGAATCATCTTCTACTACCATATCTGTTTTTTTTAGGATGGTTTTTATAAAATCTTTGTACTTTTCTAAATGCATTAAATAAATCGCCGATTTCATAACTAAATTCAAACGATTCTGTTGTAATAAAAATTTTCCTTCCGAAGTAGATTCATCCGCCGAGTTTTGATTTACAAAAATTTTTAAAAAAATTAACTCTCTTTTATTTTTGATTTCCTCTGAGTGGAAAACAATTCGTATCCCCTGGTACGCTTCCGGTGAGCTATTTACTTCTGACTCTTGGATTTCTCGAATTTTGCCATCGGGAGCTATTGAAATTCTTTGAACCTCATCAATAAAATGCCCTAACCGTTTTAAAAAAATCAGTAAAACTGGTGTTACTCCCGGAAAGTATTTATTCGAAAATTTTTTTTCCATTAAAATGGTTGTAAAATAATTTTGAGAAGCAATTTGATTTACACTTGCATCGAGTGTATAAAAAGCCAATTTTAATTCTTCTGGTTTGTAAAGGTTCGGGTCATTCACATAACCCGGAGTTTCTAATCCTATCATAATATAACGAGGAGCTTTTGGATAAAAATGATACAGATTGATGAAGTCCGCTCCACTCAGGGGATAAACTGCCGTATTCGCTTCGTTTGCTTTCGGTAAATATTCCTTTGACCATTCGGATACAAACTTAATATAATTTTTTTCAATTTTCCCCCATGATTTATCTAGGGAACGGGTATATGAGTTATAATATTTCAAATTACTGAGAGGCAAAAAACGATTATTCTCATTTAACGGCAAACCGGAAATATACGTTGCCAAATCGTCCCAGTAATTGTCAACGGTTGCCGATTTATTTTCTAGCTTTATTTCTTCATTTGATTTGCAAAATTCTACCAGAAATAATAGTAAAGGTAAAATTATTAGCCAGATTATTTTTTTGAATTTTAGTTTCATTGAAAGCACCTCAGTTTACATATACAAAAGAGTTATTATTTTTTATTCTCGGATTCATAGATTACTAATAAACCATTTCTGGGAATAAAAGAATTTTTTAGTAAAGTGAAATCGTGTAGAGTTAGTATTTCTAAACGATTGTTTTTTTTATGCATATCCTGTAGTCGTTCTACAAATTTTTTATTATTTAAAATACTATAAGCTGCTTTAGAACCAAGTCCGATTCCATCCAAACACTCTTGCGCAAAATAACATTCATCCCCTGTGATAACAAATTCCTTGTTATTCGTTTTGATATGCACAAACTGAGAACCAATTGTATGTCCACCTGAGAAAAAAATAGAAATTTCTGGACTAAAATAATAATTTACATCTACTTTTTGAATTTGGTTTCTAAATTTTCGAACTTCAAATACCTTTTCAAATCGTTTGTATTCTTCTGTGGTCTGAAATTGTTCTAACTCTTTGGTATGAATATATATTTTAGCATTTGGAAAATAATGCGCATTCCCAATATGGTCAAAATGGCTATGAGTAAGGATAACATCTGTTATCTCCGAAGGATCGACTTCAGCATTTCGTAAAAGTAGAGTAGGGGATTTATAATTCGAAATCTGAAAGGAAGAAATATATTTTTTGTCTGTAAACCCTGTGTCAACGAGTATATTTCGTCTATTCGTTTGGATAAGATAGAATAACCACAGGATTGATTTCGTTTTTGTGTCATCGTTGACATTCAATAATTCGGAAGGATAAGTACTCCTTCCATAAATCAAAGCAGAAATCTTTTTTATTTCATCGTCACTAAATAATGGGGATAGGGAAAAAAGAGTAACCAATAGAATTTTAAAGAATAGCACTATGCTAAATTAGTCTATATTTCTTCTTTTGTAAATCATAATTCG
>JAGOHK010000046.1 GCA_017996175.1 Leptospiraceae bacterium | reverse complement strand
ATTTCATCCCCATCTTAGATGTAAAAGTAGAAAAAGAAGCAAGCCAACTTGATATGTACAGCCGAATCTATAACCGCGCTATTTCCAAAGATCCAGAAATGACTTCATTCGTAGCGGAGGTTTACAGCAAGAAACTTATGACCGAAAAAATCATCCCTACTCTAAAACATTTTCCTGGCATCGGAAGAATCACGGAGGATACTCATTTTTTTAATGCGAACTTAACTACGCCACTTAGTGAATTAGAAAAATCAGATTTAATTCCTTTTACCCATCTAACGCATAATTTAGACTTGCCTCTAGTTATGCTTTCTCATTCTACTGTCACCGCTTTAGATTCCACTCGTCCAATTTCTATTTCTGAAAAAGGAATTCAAGATTACATTCGAGTCAAATTTCCAATCACTACTATTCTTATCACCGACGATCTAAATATGGGTCCGATGGTTTATTACACTGGCGGAATTGGGAATGCTGCTGTTACTGGACTCAATGCAGGTCTTGATATACTCCTTGTTTCGTATGACGGGGAACAAATTTATGAAGTTCTTTTTGCGCTAATTCAGTCTCATGGTAAGGGAAAACTAAATACGATAAGACTAGACGAAAGCGAAAAAAGATTAAATAGTCTGAATCAATTTTTGTTTGGGAAAAAATTTTAAAAGATTACCGACTTGCACTGAGTTTATCGAATGTGTAAACACGGATGAACACCGATATTAATTTAGGAAACGCAAGTTTTTCTATCGGTGTCCTCGGTGTTCATCGGTGGTAAACTCTTCGGAGGCTAATAATGTTTATATGGGTGACGCAAGGGTTAGTAGAACCCTATATACCAAAAGTAAAACCGGATTTCATTAAACGAATCAATCCACTTCATCCCAGCGTGGCTGACAAATCTATTGAAGTCGGTGACCCTGAAGATACGATTGAAATTACGCATTATAAAGGCGGAAGTTTTGGAAGCGAAGGATACGTTGATGTTGCCGACATCTATTCTCAAGAGCAAGCGAAACCCAAAGAAGAACGTAAACAAGTTTTTTATGCAAAAGATATTATGACTACAAATCTAATAACTATTTCGCCTAACGACCCGATTGCCAAAGTTGAAACTCTTTTTCATAAAAACAGATTTAGACATATGCCGGCTGTGGATGATTCTAATTATCTGCAAGGAATTTTATCAGAGAGAGACTTACTTAAAATCACCATAGAAAGCCTACGAAATGAAGAATTCCAACTTCTTCCAAGGAAAGTAGAAGATATTATGCAAAAAAAAGTTCTCTCTGCTTTTCCTGAAACTCCTATTCGAGAAATAGCTCGCATTATGTTTGAAGAAAAAGTAGGAGCAGTCCCAATTTTACATAAAGCAACTAACGCACTTGTTGGGATCATTACTAGAAGTGATATTCTTCGGAGGGTAATGAATAATCCTCCGCTTGATTTATATACTTAATCAATCAAAGAATCGCCTGGTTTAGTTGGCAGAATATCATTATTATCATTAAATTCAGGAAAAAAATCAAAGAATAATTTACGTGGCACAACTCGATATCGTTCTGGATTTTTAGTAAGGAATATATTTGTAAACTGCACTAGAGGAAGACTATGAAAATTAATTCTATCTTCAAACCCATAAAAATCCTGTTTGCTAATTCGATGGCTTTGAGTGCGGATAACATAATCCTTTACAAAACTCCAATCGAGTTTAAAATGCATCCTTGTTCCCTGAAACGCGGGGGATCTTTCTATTAAATTAACAAGCCTATTTATTGGACAAAGTTGTTTGTAATATTGAGTAACGAACACCATTACAAATCTCTGAGAAAGACCCATCGGCTTCCAAATTAAATCGGAGAGATTTTCCATATTCTGTTCATACTTAATATCATCCAAAATTTTATGAAGCTCCGGCTGTGATTTGTCTTTTTTTAAATAGGTGATATGTTCTTCGTAGCCAAATTCACCATAGTACAACCATTTATATAAATCCTGTAACTCAAAGTAAGGATGTGCCTCTATAAATTTATTTAAAGCGAATACTCGCTGTTCGCTATTTACGATGGATAAAGTATCAAGTGCCATTGGACTTATTTTTAAAACTTAACTCCGTTCCGTCAATAATTCTTTTTATATTTTGTCTATGGGTATATAAAACTAGGAAAAAATTAACAATTACAAGGCTTAAAATTTTAGGAGAAAAATTTTCTCTCATATATCCAATATAAAATATAGGAAGAAAGAAAAAACCTACAATAGATCCAAGAGATGCAATTTTTTTCCAATAAAGCACAATAGCACCGACCACTGCACTCATAAGACAGGGAATCGGAAGAAGATAAAGATAAAGACCGACAGAGGTTGCAATTCCCTTTCCACCATTGAATTTCATTAATGGATTAAAGATATGTCCTAGTACTGCTAAAAATCCACCCGACATTGTTACCCATTCAACTGGAATAAAAGAGTCTGTAATTGCAAAATAAGGAAAAATAAAAAACGGTAAAATGCCCTTAGCCACATCTAGGATCATTACAATAACACCCGACTTCCAACCAACAGATCTAAGAACGTTAGTCGCTCCAGCATTTCCACTTCCTGTCTTTTTAATATCTACTCCTTGGAGAGAAGAAATAATATGCGCGCTCGGAAATGCTCCAATCAAAAAACTGAGTATAAAAAATAAAACCAACGCCTACTCCCGATAATCCTTTTCTTTTTTTCTGTCTGATCTGATTTCTAATTCTACTTGCACACCATTTAACTGGAATTCTTCGACTATTCTACTTTTGATAAAACTAAGAAGTGGTTTTTTGAATAGATCTACATGATTTACAAATAAAAGTAATTTAAAAGGAGAGGTAGAAACCTGTGTGGCGTATAAAATTTTGGGAGGTTTCTTAGACTGTAATCCCATTTTGCCCTCAGACATCCACTGTGTAAGTTTTTGATTGATTTTGGCAGTTGGAATTTTGGTATTCACTTTGGTGTGAATTTTTATACATTCTTCTAGGACTTTTCGGACTCTTTGTTTCTGCAAAGCACTGATACTAATTACTGGAATAGCGGAGGTAGGATAAAACCGAGAAATCAAATCTTTTTTGTATTCCCGAAAAGTATTGTCGTCTTTGTCTTTGATTAAATCCCATTTGTTCACAGCGAGTACTACCGGTTTTCCACTCTCGCGGATAATGGCAAATATCTTCTTATCATACTCTCCCATTCCCTTAGTTGCATCAATGATATGGATAATTACATCGGACTCACTAATGGATTGGAGTGTTCTTTTGTAAGAGTAAAATTCCAACTCTTCACTCGACTTACTATTTTTTCGAATGCCGGCAGTGTCAACAATGAGCAAGTTGTGATCTTCAAATTTCAAAGTGCTATGCACAGTGTCTCGCGTAGTTCCAGGAATTTCACTTACAACCGCTCGGTTAAAACCTAAAATTGCATTTAAAAAACTAGACTTGCCCGAGTTTGGTTTTCCTACAATGCTGATACTAAAATCTGTATTTTGTTTTTCCCCAACACGTGCTTGTGCTAAATAAAAATTCATTTTTTCAAAAAGTAATTTTAAATTTCGTCTACCAAGCGCCGAAATGGGGATAACTTCTTGTAGCCCCAAGCGGTAAAAATATTCTAAATCAAAATCGTTATCAGGGTTGTCAGATTTATTAATTACACAGATAATATTCTTAGAAACAAAACGTTTATCGGTGAGAAATAGTTTTATGAGTTTACTATCGTATTCAACAATTTCATTTCTATCAATCACAAATATAATTAAATCCGAAGCAAGTAAATGATTGAAACTTACTTCTATGATGGAAGAAGTTAAATCATTGATGTTTTCCAAATCAAGCCCGGGTGTATCAGAAAGAGTAAACGGTTTGATAAAATTTTCACTTTCAATTTCATAACTCAGAACATCGCGAGTTACTCCCGGATAATCATAAGTAATTGCTACTTTTTGTTTTACGAAACAATTGAATAATGTGGATTTGCCCACGTTTTGTCTTCCGACGATGGATACTACTGGTAATTTTTTCAAGAACGATTCCTTTGTTTCATGGCTCTGTCGATTTCTATTTTTGCTTCTTTCTTTTGTAAAGATTCTCGTTTGTCATAGAGTTTCTTTGGTTTGCCCGTGGCGATTTGTAATTTGATAAATTGTTTTTCGTTGAAGTATATTTTTACTCCAACTAATGCCAGACCTTTTTCTTTAATCTGCTTTTCTAAACGCACAATTTCTTTTTTATGAGCGAGCAGTTTACGAGGACGTACTTCGGTGTGATTTGCATAACCCCCATTTTTATAAGGAGTGATATGGAAATTCTGTAAAATGAGTTCGCCGTTTTTCACTTGTGCAAATGCGTCTGTTAGGTTTGCTTTTTTCTCACGTAAACTTTTTACTTCTGAACCTGTAAGTACAATTCCTACTTCCAAAAATTCTAAAAGCTCAAAGTCGAATCTTGCTTTTTTATTGGTTACAATTTCTTTGTAACCGGTTTCTTTTTCTTTCTCTTTATTTTTCATGACTATCTTACTGCGTGGTGAATATGGATTAACTTCGTAAGCTCTGTTCCAATTAAGTTTGGCATATTAGCAAAGTTATCCGGTGTTATCTGCACGGAATGTTCAAAAATATTTTCTGCGATATAACGATTTCCTAGTCCTACTGCCAAGAATACGTAATTTTTCTTAGTATTTTTAAGGACTTCTTCTTTTAACTTTTTATTTTCCCAGGAATCAATCTCTCGATCTATTTCTGTTTTGCCTCTTTGTCCTCGGAAGTCGGAAATAATTACGATTATCCGTGTCTCCGCTTCAGACGAAAAGTATTTTTCACAATTTTCAATGAGCGAAAATTCGTAAACAGAATCTCCCTGCCAATCTCTGGTAAGAGAGTTAAACATCTCCTCTTCCTTTCGCATATCGTATTCGTCTTCTTTATCTTTGAGGCAAATCAAATCAATATGATCTTTTTTATTGAGTCTATCGGAATAAGTATAGATAGAAAATTTTACACTATGTTCGTTCAAAATGTAAGCACTTGTGAGCATGGCAGAAAGAGTTGCAACTGAATACTCAAAATTAAAAATACGCCTTGCTTTACTGACTAAAAATACTATTTCTACGCCTTTCAATTTTTCTTCATTTTTATCAATGATGGTTTTATCGAATACTTTCGAATCTCCCCTACCACTTTTAAACGAAATATACTTGCGGGTATCGACACGTTTGCCCTGAGTCTGGTAAATGCGCGTTATGTCCACTTCGGGATCAAATAGGGATTCTAAGTTCATCTCTACTTCTTCTAGACTTTTCTCAAATACTTCTTTGAATTCTTTTAAACTCACTGCCATCGAATAATTCCAAAGGATTTTTCTCTTAGCTAGAAATTGTTTATAAAGTTCTTCTGTCCGATAGCCCCAAGCACCACCTCCACCTGCTGGTTCACCCTGCCCCATATTTCCTTGCGTATCTTGTCCATACCAGGCATCAGCGCCTTCTTTGGTTTGCCCACCAGTTTCGGGTGTGTTAATCTCAATTCCTTTTTTAAGAGGACTACCTGAATTCTTTAGTGGAGCTTTACCGGTGTTAGCCTCTCTTTTATGAAGTTCAGGATCCCACCAGGGGGCACGATCAAGGTTTACTGGATCGGTAAAAGTTTTTTTTTTATCCTCTATCTTTTGATAAAGGTCATCTGGGAACGTTTTGTTCTTAATGGCGGTATCTATTAGCCGCTCCATGTCGAATCGTTCTTTCGGATCAGAGATTTGATTGATATAAGAAATCTTTGCGCCGCGAACTACGATTTCGGCAAGCGAATCAGGAGAATTGTATTTCACAATATGGTCTTTCCATTTCAAAAGATTGGACAACCCAAAGGAATAAGGATTCAAATTTCCAGAACCAATCACACGTTTGTGAGCTAAGGTTTTAATTTTTAAGTGGAAAGTCGCCATTATCCCCGTAAGAGTTAAGTCCGGCAGATAAAAATGTAAAATTTCATTTAAAGATTTTTCATCTTCCAAGTTTGGAAATAACACAGGAGTAAAACGATTTCTAAAAGCTCGCGAAATGGTAGGAACCGATTTTGTTTTACGAAACATCTTAAACGCAAACACACGAGAATCCTCTTTCAAATGAAGTGGATCTGTCTCACCACTTTCCGGTGGAAGTGTGATTGCCTTTGCATCGTCTGTGAGCATATTGAGTTTTTCCACAAGCTCAGCACCCGCCGCTTCTAAGGCAGTAATTACAATCGTTCCACCTTCTCGGACACCTTTAGTCAAAGGTCCATCCACCCATTCCACTTTAGAACTAGAAATAGGTTTTAAAGCTCCCAAAATATCAGAGGTGTGAATTCCTTTGCAGAGGTTAACATGAGAAACCTTTAGACCAGAAATATTGGTAATGAGTGACATGAGAAAATTTGGATCGTCCTCTTCTCCAAACTCTACTAGAATATTTTCTCCCAGTTGGATACCGGTGATTACCTTCTCCATGAAAGTAAGAATTTTTTCTGTGATAGGAATTTCGGCTAAAATTTGTTTAGATGATTTTTCTTCTGTATGAATTTTTTTGTCGTTACAGAAAAGTCCGTTACCCTCGACGAATAATTTTACTGAATGTGAAATTTCTTTATCGGAATATTGTAATTCTGTGCGAATCAATTCCAACTGAGACGCTTTGTCCTCTTCTTTTCTAAATGGCTCTGTGTAAAGATTACAGAGTTCTCTATAGACTACATATTTATCGTTGCAGTTAAATGTATTTAGCCGCTCGCAAATTTTTTTGAGTGTTCGAATATTAAAATGGTATTTTTCTAAATCCCCTTTGCCTAATTCATTATTTAAAACTTTTTTCTCTGTCGCAAGTGTAATTCGAATGCAGGTTTGTAAAATAGATTCAGTGAGTTCTGGGTAAAGTTTTTTTAGGATAAATAGAATTTCATCTGGCGGATAAGGATCAACAAATACCGTGCAGAAATTTTTAGTAATATCAAACGGTAGTGCTTTACGTCCTTCAAATCCCTCGGATGGATTTTGCGTGCCTATAAAACTAAATCCTTCTTTCGCCTGAATGCGACTTCCATCTCCTTCCATGAGATCAATATAAGCAGACTCATACACTGTGGCAAATCGTTTGATGACGTTAGGCGAACAGAGATTCATTTCATCGGCTACGAAGGTGTAACCGGAGGCAATCGCGTTGACTATCGGTCCATTAATCCACTCAAATCCATTCCCGCTCATGAGAAGTCGATAGGAACCAATCAAATCTTCCGGCAGCGTATCTTCATTAAAACTATATCTGAGTGTTGGATGATTTCGCTTTGCATTAATGTAGTAGATAAGAGCGTTTTTCCCCACACCGGCATCTCCCACCAAAAGCACCGGCAAGGACTCCAAAATTGGGTAAATAATATTTCGTAGATTTTTCAGCGTTGTATCTGTCTCTACTAGGTTTGATGGGTATACCAATGAAGCACTCGTGTTTTGATAAACGGGAACTTGTATACCGGCAATTTTCGTGAATTCCATTAGGTTAGTATTTGAAATCGTAAGCAGGCGGCAAGTAGAAAATGAGGGATTTAGATGTGATAGAGATGCTCTTTAGGTTAAGGTCTGGGCATAGTTGTTCTGTGGGCTTTGTTTTGTTTTTGTTGAGTTTGTCTGGAGTAAGTGCTTTTTCGTTTTTTTGCTATACCCTGACGTGGTAGCTGCGTGCAAAGTCCTCTGTAACCCGTCTGAGCGAGAGAGAAACCTTTAGTCGTAATTTATTTTTGGTAGGAGCTGCGTTACTTAAATTTAATTCGGACAGAGTTTCCCATAATCCTAGAATATCCAGTTCTAGTAAAAAAACAAACAACCAGCAGCGAGATTTCCCAAATGCGAGAGCCAGTTCTCCAAGTTCAATCCAGTCCACGTTACTCACACGAAAATTCACACGTTTTAGATCAAGTCCCTCAACTTGGTATTCAGTCTTAATTTTCCTCGGAGGATGAATCATCCCAGAATGGGTAATAGTTCGGTACATCCAGAGAAGGTTCCGAAGATAAATCACAAGGCTATTTCCGTGTTCTTTCGTTTTCTTTTTCAAATCCTCGATTAAATGAGAAGGTACCAGAAGGGTGGAAATAGTTTTATCAGCAAGTCTTTGTCTGTCAAAAGGAAAGGTTCTTTTATTTTGAAAGGTTATCATACAAATACTAGGTCAAAAAACATTCACTTGGTGCGAAAAAATTTAGTTTTTTAAATAATATAACTCTAGCTTTACCTTTTTTTAGATTTTATCACATTTACTTTCTGTTTGAATTTAATCCAAGGCAGCAAGAAATGGAAGAATGGCTTATCGAACTCTTTTATTATTTCCCTTTTTACTTTTTAGTTTTTGTGATTTAGAAAACCGTTATCCTGATGCGGGGGAATTTTGCACTCCGATGCGGGACATTCCTGAATGTGTGAAGATGGACTTTAGAAATAGGACTCTCAATTTGAACCAAGAAAATTTTGACCTAACCATGATTAGTCGAGTTCAATATGAAAAAATTACAGAAACGCAAAAACTAGAAATAGACGTTTTAAGCGAGCATCGAATTCGAATTCAAACCAAAAAACTTCCAGAAATGTCTTTAGAAAAGAAAGAAATCTACCTTCGAAAAAAGGGACCTAGAATTTCTCTTTGGACAAAAATCAAAAACTGGCAGGCAAAAAAATAATAATTTTAGTCAAATTCTTTCCTTAAATAAAAACTAAAACTAAATCGAAATTAGCCGAAATTAATAACAATGAAAAGATTTCTATTAGTCGCTATTTTTTGTTTGGTAAACTGGCAGAGTTTTGCCAATGAAAAATCTCAGTATATCACGAAAGATTTTTTTGACACGGTGGTAAATTGGAGTTTGCTGCAAATATCTCTCAATGTATCAGAGAAATTGCCAAGAGTCATTATTGATACCGAAGACAGCGAGTATGGAAAAGAAAATACAGCTTATAATATTTCTGAAGCAAGAAACAAGAGTCTACTCGGTGCAAAGGAAAAAATAAAAATTCATTTTGTAAGATCAATTGAATCGCTCCGATTAAATGAAGATTTTACAATTTTGGAAAAAGTGAACACTGATGAAAAGTTTAGAGAACGGTTTAATAATTTCTTTCTAAATGAATCCAGTGAAATCAAAGTAAAATATATTCAGGATGAAGTGCATGTAGAGTCGCGAACTAAATTACTTGGCTCTAAAGGTTTGCTAAATTATCTAGATATTCAATATGATACGGAGAATTTTCCTGAATTTCCTGAAAAAGCAGTCACAGAGGCATACACAGGATTAATCATAGACGCAAGACATTTAGAGGTTAATGCCTCTTTATTCCCGCAAGTTTTGACTGATAAAGGTTTAGAAATATATTCTCCAAGCCTAGTGAATAAAAATTTTTCTATCGACAATGGATTTGTAATGTATATGAGCGATCCAGTACAAGCAATGAAAGATAAACGTGTAGGGGAAAATCCTTATTTTATTCTAGCAACTAACGTTACAGGAAAAAATAAGACTAAACTTACTATCCCTACGAAAGAAGCTATGAAAATATTATCCTCAAAAGAAACTAAGAAAAATCTGAAAAAATGTAAAGTAATTATTTTATTGCGTAGGCAACTTTCTTAAATACTTCTTCTGCTTTTTGGTATTCAGCATTAAATAGATAAGCAAAACCTAAATCTTTTAGTTCGGTATTAGATAGAACTTCTTTTTTTTCGTATTCAGCTATTTTATTGATTACAGGTACAAATTCATTGCGCTTTTCTTCATAAGAGGGTAATTCTCTTTTGCCCGGAATTTTTCCAAATAGAAATTCAGCCTCTTTGTATTTACCGAGTGCATTTAACGAAAGCCCAGCTTTAAGATAAATATCATAATTGGAATCTAATAATTTATAAACTGATTTAAAATACTGTATAAGCTCATTGTGTTTTTTTAATTCAAAATAACACTCAATTCGCTCTTTGATAAATTCATTTGGATTTCCTTGGCGTTTTAAAGATAAATCCATTACATTCAGACAATCTTGATATGCTTCTGATTCGTAGCAAACTTTTACGGCGAAGTTAATAATGATTAGGCAAATAGGTGGATTATTTTTTTCCAAGTATTCTTTTACTTTTTGTAGGGCTAATTGCTTATTTCCCGAATAATAGGCGTTATATGCTGCAACCAAGGGAGTAAACACGGATAATCCAGCACTGGAAAGCCCTTCAAACTCTTCTCTAGAACGTAAGCCTAATTCGTATTTTGCGATAATTGCAAGGTGATTTAATAAAGCACTTGACGGATTTTGATTTACCGCATCTACAACCTCTTCAAAAGAGCCAACTTCAAAACTTTCCCATGTTTCTCTTTCCAGATTATTTGTAGAGTGTTTAGTTGATTGTATCATTCAGAACCGTCCTATGTCCCTTTAAGATTCGGTCGGTTCTTGAAATTCTTTTAAATCTTTTTTTAAAATTCAGAAATAAAGAAGCTAATTTTATTTTCCCTTCGGGAGAACATTCTTTTGATATTCGCCTTCATAATTCCCTGGCGGATTATAATTACAAACCACATAGATTCCCCCATCTTTTGCAGTTGCGTAAGCACATCCAAGCTCCGTGGAAGAAACCCAAACAACCTGTGTAAAATGTCCAGTCTTCATAGAAAAACCAGGACTAACGTATTTGTAATCTTTGATTTCATCATACCAAGACTGGGTTACGTTTGCTCCTGAAAGTTCGCGTCCCATACTCCAATATATATTTTCTCCATACTCATTTGGATTTCGGTGATACATTTTATTTTCTTTGGCAATCTTATTTGCCCATTCCTGTGCAACAGCTTGCAAAGTGCTACTCCACTTCATCGCAGGCGCTTTGTGTACGGCTCGCAAGGAATTGTGTTTAGCAAGAATATCATCTTCGAATTGTTTTTTTTCATTCGCCGGTAAAGAAATTATGCAAATGAAAGCAAGTAGTGTAAAAAGTCTAATCATATTTAGCTCCTAGGGGTTTCAAATTTTTCTGAAATACCTTTATGAAACAATAGTATCTACCTAATAGAAATATCACTAGAACAAATTAAATGTTCGAATAATATTTTTTTATGGTAAAGCATCGCCCAATGCTTTCAAGTTAAGAGTTTTTCACCACGCGCCAAGGCTATGAACACAGATGCATACGGATACAAGATTAAGGAATATTAAAATCATCCGTGTTTATCTGTGTTCATAGCCTTGGCGCGAGGTAATCTTTAAATGTTCTTCTTAATTTGACAGCTTTGAGTATCACGAGACCAATAAAAACAGGAATTTATTATCGACTCTAAACTTTTCTTGAAAACTCTGTATCTATGGCTGACTCATTTATAAAAATTCGCGGTGCACGAGAACACAATTTAAAAAATCTAAACATAGATATTCCGAGAGACAAATTAGTAGTAATTACAGGACTTTCGGGCTCGGGAAAATCCTCCCTAGCATTTGATACCATTTACGCCGAAGGACAGAGACGTTATGTGGAATCTCTATCGAGTTACGCCAGACAATTCCTAGGGCAAATGGAAAAACCCGATTTAGATTTAATCGAAGGATTAAGTCCAGCCATTTCCATCGAACAAAAGACTACTCACCGTAATCCGCGCTCCACTGTAGGAACAGTTACGGAAATTTACGATTATCTCCGACTTCTCTACGCAAGACTTGGCAAACCACATTGTCCAGTTTGTGACGCTGAAATTTCTTCTCGCTCTGTAGATCAAATTATTGAACAAGTAGAAAAGTTTCCAGAGGGAGCCAAGATTCAAATCATAGCTCCACTCATTCGCGAACAAAAAGGCGAACACAAAGATGTTCTAGAAAAAATCAAAAAAGACGGATTCAACCGCGTTCGTATCAATAAAGAAATCAAAACCTTAGATGAAGATATAGTTCTTAAAAAAACTTTCAAGTCCACAATTGATATTGTTGTAGATAGACTCGTAATGAAAAAAGGACTCGGCTCACGTCTTGCAGATTCAATCGAAACAGCGCTAAAACAATCCGGCGGAACTCTGATCATCGAAGACGGAAAAAAAGACCACACCTTTTCACAAAAATTGGCTTGTCCCAATGGGCATGAAATCACAATGCCAGAACTCAGTCCGCGGATATTTTCGTTTAACTCCCCGCAAGGTGCTTGTCAGACTTGTGATGGACTTGGTTCCCTTTTAGAATTTGACGAGGAGCTAATCGTAAATGACCCCTCTCTTTCTCTCATGGAAGGTTGTCTTGAAGTTTGGGGAAAGTCGCAGGGTTACTGGTATATAGCCACTGTTCACTCTCTCGCCAAAAGTTTGAAGTTTGATTACAATACTCCCTGGGAAAAATTATCCAAGCAGATAAAGAAGATTATCCTCCACGGAGATAGATCTATTAAAATCGACTATGATTTTCGTAAGGAAGATTCTCATTTTGAATTTTCAAGAGAATACGAAGGTGTAATCCCAAATCTAAAACGTCGTTACAAAGATACCAAGTCAGATTCTATGCGCCAATGGTTTGAAACATTTATGACGAACCTCCCCTGCCCTGATTGCGAAGGAAAACGACTCAAACCAGAAAGCCTTTCTGTAAAACTTCACGGACTTACGATTGACAAATTTACACAAATGTCAGTCGAAAAAGGTTTAGAGTTTACTTCTCATTTGCCGGTGAAAGGATCCGAAGAAATTATCGCAACTCCTATCTTAAAAGAAATCAACCAGCGCCTAACGTTTCTTCGTGACGTTGGATTAGGTTATCTAACACTTGACCGAAGCGCAGGGACACTTTCAGGTGGAGAAGCACAGCGAATTCGTCTGGCAACTCAAATCGGATCGAAGCTAATGGGTGTTCTCTACATCTTAGATGAGCCATCCATCGGTCTTCACCAAAGAGATAATACAAAGTTAATCAATACTCTGAAAGATTTGCGTAACCTTGGAAATACTGTCATAGTAATTGAGCACGATGAAGAGACGATGATTGAGTCTGATTATATTTTGGATATGGGACCGGGGGCTGGCGTTCATGGTGGAGAAATAGTTTCGAAGGGCACACCAAAAGAAATTATGAAAGATAAAAATTCTGTAACAGGAAGATATCTTTCAGGAAAAGAATCTATCCCAATGCAAAAAGAAAGACGAAAAGGCAATGGAAACCAACTTAAAATCATTGATGCCTACCATAACAACTTAAAGCACGTAACAGTAGAGTTGCCTCTCGGAATGCTTATCGTCATTACAGGAGTTTCCGGCTCCGGCAAATCGACATTAATCAACGAAATTTTATACAACGAACTAGCGCATAAGATCAATAAGACGAAAGTAGTAGCTGGTAAACATAAAAAAATAGAAGGTATTGCGCACCTAGATAAAGTAATCAATATCGACCAATCCGCCATTGGTCGAACCCCTCGTTCCAATCCAGCGACATACACAGGATTATTCACACCTATCCGAGAATTGTTTGCAAACCTAGAAGATGCAAAACTACGTGGTTACAACCCAGGACGCTTTTCGTTTAACGTTTCCGGTGGACGATGTGAAACTTGTCAGGGAGATGGAATTCTAAAAATCGAAATGCATTTTCTCCCAGACGTCTACGTCACCTGTGATGTATGCAAAGGCAAACGTTACAACAAAGAAACCTTAGAAGTAAAGTTCAAAGGAAAAAATATCTACGAAGTATTAGAAATGACAATCGAAGAAGCCTCTTCTTTTTTTGAGAATATACCCATCGTCAAACGCAAATTAGACACACTAATTGAAGTCGGTCTCGATTATATCAAACTGGGTCAAGCGGCAACTACATTCTCCGGCGGCGAAGCACAACGTATCAAACTCGCAACCGAACTCTCCAAACGCCCCACCGGCAAAACGCTATATATCTTAGATGAACCCACAACTGGACTTCACTTCGACGATGTAAAAAAACTCATGAGCGTATTACAATCATTAGTCGACAGAGGCAATTCCATGATAGTGATCGAACACAACCTAGATGTAATCAAATGCGCTGACTATATTGTGGACATGGGACCCGAAGGCGGAGATGGTGGTGGCGAAGTAATTGCAACTGGTACACCTGAACAAATTGCGAAAGTAACGAAGTCGTATACCGGACAATATTTAAAGAAGATGTTGGCTAAGTAGTTTCGCAGTCAATTTTTTCTTGACAGACTTAAGTTTAAATCTAAAATGATTGCTCTAAAATAAAACATGAATTCTTAAATATCTAACTCATGTTAAATAGGAAGATTTATTTATGATAAGAAAATTAATTTTGATACCTATTGTTGGATTTTTTTATTTCAATCAAACTATCAGTGCTGTCAATCTTCGTAAGGTAGCAACCTTTGAAAGTAATAAAGTTTTTTCTGCAAATGTTCACGCTGGACATGATATGACAAATCTTTTTTTTCGACCAGGGCAAAAAGATATTAGCCGGTCAAGATTTCACACTTTCCGACAATTATAAATTCTATTTTGTAAACAACGCTGCTATTTCTGACAAAGAGATAAAGACAAGTATTCAGATAAAAGAATTTGAAGAATTAAGTTTTTCTTTTAGCCAATTCTGCGAAAAAGTTAAGAATGAAAATAGCAAATATATATGTGACGCGAGTAAACCCACTTATGAGACAGGTATCATTGATAAACCCAAGCTCTGGTATTACAGTGGAGAACAAGGATTTGCCGTTATAGTTGTGATAGTGCGCTCTCCCGAAAAGGGATCTAACCGCGATTTATTTATGACTCACCTAGATTTACAAAAAAAGGAAATCACGAAAATAAAAAAACTCCCCGGTGATATGAGTTTTGGTTTAGATTATGCTAATGAAGGAGATTTAAACAAAGAAAATATACGCTGGTATACAGATATTCAAGGACATTTATTTCGAATCGATTTTGCTTCTATGGAGGCAGAAGAAAATAAATCTTGTGGAGATAAGTTCAGTAGTATTTACTCGGAACAATCGGCAGAAATGGATGCTGAGAAGAAACGAACTGGAAAAGATTTAATTCGTATGCCTTTTTTAAGACTGACTCCATTTATTTCGGCTGATGAAAAGTATGCGCTCCTATTTGATTACTCTGACATTGACGATGGAGATCCAATTAATAAAATTGGTTTTGCCTATTATTGTGAAATTGCCACTGGTAAATTAGAAAAATTTCCGGGTCAACACACAGTCTATGCGGCTACTATGAGTATACCAGGGAAGATTATTTATTACACCAATCAAAGAGGAGAATACTATTCCTTAGACATTGCCACTAAAAAACTATCACAGGTTTTAAAAGGAAAAAACATGGGCGACTCTATGGTAATCTTCGAAGACAGTGCGATTGTGCACGATGATGATTTCACTTGGATTGAAGCACGCAAACTTGCAAATTTAAAACAAGTTAAATCTTACTCTCTTCTCTCCATGGAAAAATTAAAAAATCAATACAGTAATAGAATCGTTGTTAACCCCACAAGTTCTTCATTAATCTTTTTTGTATATGAAAACAAAGACTATGATAAACCAAGTCGGGCAAAGTTTTTTCTATATAAAATGTCCATTAAGTAACTTTTAGAATTAAGGATTGACTTTTGCTCCGGGAAACTTATTTGGAAACTAAAGTCCAAATTCCTATTAGAATAAATCCAATCCCTGCGGCTTTCTTTAAGGTTTGTGGGGAGATTACTTCACTGATAAAACTACCAGCCAAAACACCAATTCCAGATGTTAGAACAAGCGCAAGTGCAGAGCCAATGAACACACTCAGGGCAGAATGATTCTTATCCGCAGAGAATAACATTGTGGCTAATTGTGTTTTATCTCCAATCTCTGCCAGAAAGACAGAGATAAAAACCATAAGAATTGTTTTAAAATCAATCATAAAAACTACCGTTCATTAGAGTTGTTGAAAAATTCATAAAGATGAAAAATATAATTTCGAGCAGCAGCAACCAAGACAATTAAAAAAATATTTGAAGATTACCACCGATTACACCGAGAGCACCGAGAGCACCGATAAAAGATACGATTTCCTTTGATATTCTTAAACTCTATTCTATTTCAAAATCCGAATTAGGGTATAACAAAGTGTAAGCCCTAAAATGCCGTAAAGAACCAAATCAACTTTTTTCTGATAACCAAGTGCCTCTGAATAACTCATGTCCTGCCTCTTTGCGTTGGTCATAGGATCTCGGTGAAATGCTTTATGTAATAGTACACTCCAGAGAGTTTTCAGTTTACCATAAAGTGGTGGATGGAAACTTCTAAGATTTAGTCCACGAAAACTAATCGTTCGAATTGCATCTGCTTCTGGTTTCCACTTCACAGTAAAATTCTTTATTGCTTCCGAAATAACTTCTTCCTTTGTAGAAGAATTTAACCTAGACAATTGTTCTCCGATACATCCATCTAAAATAATCGCCATCTCCATTGCAGCATTAACCCCTTGACCAACAGGCGGAAAGGGAGAAGCTGCATCACCGAGTAATACCAATTTGCCTCGATGAAACGAAGAACAAATTTTTGCGCGACCAGTAGAAATATTTTCTTGTTTGGAAAATTCCTCGATTGCTTTATCGCTTGCGTAATTTGTTAGAGCATTTTTTCCAGTGCTTAGATAATTTTTTAAAAGAAAAGACTTTGCTTCTAAAAAGGAATTAAATTTTCTAGAGCCAGAGTAACCAATCTGACAAAACCATAACGGATCTGACGGTCCGTTCTTTCCATTGATCGCACCTGCAACTGCAAGGTAAGGCGGCATTCCGAAGATATACAGATAACTCGGATTTAACTCACTTGTATTTTTATCAAATGGAAGCATCATCGAATAATTGTCATTATCCAGACTCATAACTTCAAAGTCCTTGTAATTAGCTTTCAAGTAATTGCGAACAGTAGACCCTGCTCCATCACAACCCACAATCAAATCAAACATCTCTGTCTTTGTATCATTCTCGTAAGAAATAATTCCATTCTCTGCGTCTTTGACATTAGCCTCTGTATCAAAACGTATCTCTACATTCCCAGAAGTTTTCTCGATAATTTCTTCTTGGATTGCTTTCACAATATCTCCGCGTGATCCTGTCCAGCCGTCTCCATGATAAGTCTCTTCTAACTTGGGGTTAATAATCGGTAGCCGAATTCCCTTAAATAAAATTAAATCTTTATTAAAACGCTCTTTCATATTTAGATATTGAACAGCGCGTGCTCCATGTCCTGTGATATCAATCGTGTAAGAACGAAGTGGGTTAAAAGTAGGAATATTACGATGGTCTGGCGCCTTTTCAAAAACAGTCACATGAACATTCTCGCGTTTAGATAATGCAAATGCTAATGTCAAACCAGAAGGTCCCGCTCCAATAATTCCAAATCTAAGTATTTTATTTTTTTCCATTCATCCATCCATTTTAGTTTAAAGTTTATTTTGCATATACAAACTTCAACCATAGACTTTAAACTAAATATACTACACTTCCTGTCGAGTAAAATATTTAATAGCGGCTAATTATAATATATTTCTCAACAATTAAACAGACACCACCCCCCGCTCAAAGGAATTTCGGATTTTCTATTCAAAGCATTGGTGTCTTTGATTCCAATTAAACAACTGACTAACTGTACGTCCCTGTCAGAATTAACTCTTTGCAAACATTCTTCTTCTGTTTTATATTTGCTTAAGTTATAGTTTTTACAATCTAGATTGGCTAACTGGAGATAAAGTGGACAAAAAATTACCAAATCTTTATTTCCTGTACCTTCACATCCCCATCTTTCACAAGTCTCTTTTTCTGTAAGTGGGACGCATAACAATAAGAAACCGCAAAGTAATAAAATTAGATTTGTTTTTTGTTTTGATAAATAGCTCATATTTTTCCTCTTTAAAAGTTTAATTTGATTGTCCTGGTAACTTCTTCGGTTTATACCAAGGAAAGGGAATTCCTGGTTCTCCGCATGACCTATTGCCTGGAATCAAAAGTAAAATAATATTACAAGAATCGACTTTTTCGGGTCGTGACGAATTTAAACAACCTGCATACATGGCTAAGTAGAAATAATAATCCTCTATATCCTCATTGCGATAAGCGGAGCATTCCTCTGTATCTAACAGACCATCGCGGCTCCAGCAAGATAGTAGAGTAAAATGAA
Source organism: Leptospiraceae bacterium (assembly GCA_017996175.1). GTDB lineage: Bacteria > Spirochaetota > Leptospiria > Leptospirales > Leptospiraceae > UBA2033. The sequence goes on along the minus strand of JAGOHK010000046.1, from coordinate 16,196 downwards.
ATACTAAAACCAAAAGTATTTTTCCTATTCTTATTTTGAATTTCATTTTTCTCTTACTTAAGTTTTGAATTAATTTCGTCATTTAAATCTCCTAATAATAAAATCTTAACTCCCTGTTTGTATTTTACAATTACTCTGGGGTAAAATGCTCTTTTCGGTGGGTAAATTGCATTTCTGCACGCAAGACAAAGTGTTTTTGGTTTTGAAAAAAATTTTACATTGGCAACCCTAATCGTAAAAATCTTAAAAATCATTCAAAACCCAGTTTAAAATGCTTTCATAAACTTAACGAAAAGATAAAAAGGAAAAATGACAAAAATATCTGGACTAACTATTTCTGAAAATTTCAAAGAAACCATTGAAGAGTTAAGAACGAAGCTTACTACGGCTGTGGACAAAGGAGACTTAGATGAAACCAAAGCAATTTTGGAAACAGGGATGGGTCCAAATTTTCAACGCCCAGATATTGCATCTCCGATTAACTATGCAGTTGCAAGAAGCTCACTGGAAATTTTAGAACTCCTACTTAAAAATGGGGCTAATCCGAATTTTACCACATCGGGTACAGTTACAACTCTCGGTCAAGCAACTACAAATGGTCGTCTGGACATGGTTCAAGCATTATTAAATTGGGGGGCAAGGGTAGACGGTTTCGGTGCTGAATTAAAAAAAACATCTCTTATGGTAGCAGCAGACCTCGGTCGAAAAGATCTGGTAGAATGTCTATTAGCCGCACATGCTGATCCAAATTTTAAAGATAAAAATGGATCGACTGCTTTTGATTACGCTGAAAAAAAAGGACATTCCGTTATCACTGCAATCCTTGCTCCTATCACTAAAGGTGCTACGATTCCAGAAAATTTAATTCTTTCCGAATCAGATTTAATCGGTCAAGAGTTAGCAAAAAATGCATTAAAACAAGTGCTTGCACTTACAGCAGTCAATGAAGAGCGAAAAAAACATTCTTTGCCTCTATTTCAAGTAAATCTTCACGCTGTGTTTTCTGGAAATTCAGGTACAGGCAAAACGACATTTGCCCGGTACTATGCGCAGGAAATAAAAAAAATGGGAATTTTAAAAAAGGGACATTTGGTTGAAGTCTCCAGAGTTGATTTAGTCGGTGAATATATCGGTCATTCCGCTCCGCGTACGACTGCTGTTGTAGAAAAAGCACGCGGAGGAATTCTATTTATCGACGAAGCTTATAGTCTCAAGATTGATAAAAATGATACTCTCGGACAAGAATCCATCAACACTTTAATCAAATACATGGAAGACTATAGAGACGAACTTGTCGTGATCTTTGCGGGGTATACCGATCTTATGCGTAGTTTCATGGATCTAAACCCTGGACTTAAAAGTCGTGTTCCAAATATGATTCCATTTGAAGATTTTACAGATGAACAAATTGGAATTTTACTCGATAATATGCTTACGAAACACGAAATGAATCTAAGCGAGAAGGATAGAAATTTTGCGATAGAACAAATTTTAATAAAAAAAAGAGGTAAAGGTTTTGGAAATGCTAGAGAAGTGCGAAATGTATTTGAGCGTGCGGTTACTCAACATTGTGCGCGAATCACCAACCAGGATTTAAAAAACCTGCCCAAAGAACATTTTCAAAAAATCATCTACAGCGATATTACTGTTGACCCGTTTGATCATGGGGAAGACGATACATTACTCGGAATAGCCGCAGACCCTAAAGAAAATCCAAAATCAGCGGTATATAAATTACATCAACTCCGCGGAATGGCTGGAATCAAAAACGAAATCCAGGCAATGGCTGATTTTATTCGAATTCGTAAACTCAGAAAAGGAGCAAATTCTGCAAGAGGTTTGCAACTCCACATGCTCTTCACCGGAAATCCGGGAACGGGGAAAACAACCGTTGCCCGCTTGATTGGAGATATTTACCGAGAACTTGGAGTTTTACCAAGTGGTCATGTAATAGAAGTGGATAGATCAGGACTCGTGGGCGGCTACTTAGGACAAACCGCACTCAAGACAAAGGAATGCATTGAAAATGCTCGGGGTGGAATTCTTTTTGTTGATGAGGCTTATGCATTATTTGATGATTCCCATTCGGGGGATATGTATGGAAGAGAAGCGGTTAACACATTGTTAAAGTACATGGAAGACTACCGCGATGAAGTTGTAATTATTTTTGCCGGATACCAAGAACCAATGGAAAAATTAATGAACTCAAACCCGGGTTTACTCAGTCGATTCAGCAAAAACCTACTCTTTCAAAATTTCACCGACGAGGAGCTAAGTCATATTTGCCTAGATATATGCAAAAACGACAATTATGAAATTAGCGAAGCTGCTCATAGGAAATTAATTTCGCACCTTTTAGAACGAAAAGAAAAAGACAGTGAGTTTGCCAATGCCCGCACTGCTCGGAACCTATTAGAACAAGCCTTTAAAAACCATGCAACTCGGGTTGCTCGTTTAAATCCAAACGATCTAATCAATCGCGCCGTCCTTGACACCATCGAAGAAGAGGATATTCAAGAGTTGCCTCCTTTGAGTAATACTATCGTTAAAAGAGTTGGCTTTGAGATGTGAGGGGCTAATTTCATTTTTCCTCACTAGAAACTTCGAGTGATATAATACATATATCATCCTCAAATTGTTCACTTCCTCTGAAATTGATTAGGATTTGAAATAATTCTTTTAGATAGGTTTGTCCAGTTAAATGATTTAAGCTCAAAAAAGATCTATTCATTTCTTCTTCTTCAAAAAATTTTCCTTCTCCATTCTCTTTTCTTACTTCCGAAAATCCATCTGTAAAAAAAAGAATTTTACTGTCAAATGGAAATTTTTTAGTTATATTCTCATAGTTCTTTTTCCTGTCTTTAATTTCCTGATTGGAAAATACACCGATAGGAACACTTCGCTTTCCGCTTAACGTTTCGATTTTTCCATTGTGAATCAGAATCGGCCAATCATGACCCGCATTAGCAAAAACAATTTGTCGATTCACGTTATTGTAAATTCCATAGAAAACGGTTATAAAGTATCCACCAGTTTGTTCATACAGGACTTCATTCAAATACTTCAAAAGCTCAGCCGGATTTTCTTTTTTATTGCCTGATTGTAAAATAGTAGTTTTAATCATCGAAGTAATGAAAGCTGCGGGAACTCCATGACCTGATACATCACTCAAAAAAATTCCGATTTTTTTAGAATCTCTAAATTGTATAAAATCAAAAAAATCTCCGCCGACATGCATCATAGGATGATACAAATAATGAACAAAAGACTGAGGGCTTTTCTCTGGAATTAATTTCTTTTGAAATTCACGGGCTACATTGAGATCGGCATCCAGTAAATTATAACTTTGTTCTAATTGATTTTTTTTAGTTTCCAATTCAGTGCGCTGTCGGTTTAATTTATTTTGTAATCGATGAATAATATAGTAGATGAGAATATTAACGATATGCGTAAGAACTAGTCCAATTACTAAACTGAGAGGATTTAATTTTTCTCCTTTCTGTAATATATTAAAGTATTCTATTTTTTCAAAGAAAATGAGAACAATCAAAAGACAATGAACGGATAATGCGTATACTACACAGAATAGTCCCTGCTTAATCTTCGGATTTTGAGAAGAAAGTGCTGTAGTGTAAATTAACCCAGCCAGAAAAAAAGAATTCATCCCTGATATATAAACAAAGATATAAATACTAGACAAATCAATCGCTGAAACCCAAAAGCTCGTAATCGGATAACGACCTGTTATATTAAAAACTATTTCTAATAATAAATAAACTAGACTGCCCGAAATTAAAATAAAAACAGGAATTTCAAGGATTGAAAGCGAATAATACCGAACAATTAAAAGACTAAATAAACTTAAAAAAAATCTAGATACATTGATTCCGAAGTATGTTGTAGTTAGTCTAGATTTTAATAAATCGAAATTCATTTCACTTTTTTTGATTCGTGTTCAGAATAATGATTATTTTTCCCAATATACTTAAATTTGTCCAACCAAAACTTTCTGGAATAAATACTTGTCATGGTGTAACTACATCTTTAATTTTTCCAGCAACATCGTCAATAGTATAGATGCAAGTTGTTTCATTATAATTTTTTCCGCAGGCTGAATTTGGTAGTTTTTTAAAACAATTGCAGGGAACCCCTTTTTTTCCTAGAATATATATTTTCTCACACTCAGGCTCTGCGGGTTGGTCTATTGTATACGAATGCCTTTTTTGCCAGAGTTGTAAAATGTCTTTCGATTCTTTGAGTGGCAATGCTGCGGCTAATAGTGCCTTATCTCGCATGGGGGCACTTAATGTCCTAATATTATCTTTACTAAGGATTGCTTTTTCAATATCTTCCTTCAAGTCTTTTGAATCGCAAATACGGGAAGTTTGACCTTGTGGGCAAAAATAATTTGCATCACAGTTGGAATTTGTTAGAGTCGGAAGAACCACAGGACAAGAATAATTCCCATAAGCAACAGCTAGAAGGGCAGCAGGCAAATATACAATAGCCCCTCGTTTCATTTCCCGCTCTAATTCAAGACAACCCAGCTCTGCTCCTAATTTTGGATCTGATTTTGCAATTCGCCGGAGAATAATCTCAGAGGCTGCATCTGTTTCATAATGTGGTTTTGAATTTACAATCCGGCGCATACGTGCAGTCATAGCAGGGAGATACTCAGGATTATCCAGGTCAGCGTAACGTACTGATCGCTCTAGTGCAAGAACTGTTGATTCTTCCATGATCGCTTTTCTAAAAGCGGGAGTAAGTTTATTTTTTTCTGATGGGGATAATTTTAAATAGACGTCATCCCAGGCTTGCAAGTTATCCATAGAAACGTAACGACGGGCATCATAGGAAATCGTTTTAGCGAGTAAGTCGGTTACTGCTGATTCACCTCCCTTTTGTTTGACTTCTTGCACCAGTTCTTCAAAGGCAAAACCACCACAACCTCTTACGACCAGTTCAGAAGCCGCAACGCTAAAATCAGGAACTTGCGACCAATCGAAATTATCCGCAAAAGTATATTCCTTACAATCTTTGAATGACCGGTTATCAGAGCCGATATAAATTACAAACCAACTCGCATTCTGCGCACACCTATAGGCAATTCTACTACCTGATTCGGATTTATTCGTAGTAATTGCAGCTTCAGGCGAATCTCCCTTCGAAAGCAAACAACCATAGGAAAGCTCTCTACTCGAGAAGCCACTACCTAACAGAATGGCAGCTTCTTGATAGGAGCACGTTCCTCCACTATAAAGAGTAATACATGGTTTGGTATTTACAACTCTTATAATGAGCTCCGCATGAAGCGGCTCATCTGTTTTAGCAACTTTGATCACTTTTGTAGTGGAGCAATATAAGAATAAAGTTAAGCAGCAGATAAAAAGAAATTTTTTAGAAAATGTTTTGAGTTTTAAAAATAAAGAATTTCGAATCATAGTTAAACCTATTCATTCAAAGAAAAAAAATCCCTATCTGAAACGGATTCCGTAAATGCAACACTTACTGCGTACATAAAACTATTTTTAGAAATGGATGTTCTTACACGCGATACAGAATTAGTTGCCCTAATGATTCCTTTTTTTTCAAAAAAATCTTGGTTGTAAGTAAAGCGAATAGTCACCTCTTGCCCAACACTACCTTGAAACGCACTTAACAGCATGGCGCCACCATCACTTAAGTTGCTTATATAACAACTCTCTTCATCGATTTTCCCCTGTATTTCAGTGGGCATTCTTACGCTTGATCTTCGTTCCGAAAAATTATCGTTCATAACTATTTGTCTCTTACTCAAAGTTGTATAATAGGAAACTATTTAAATGGTTGCTAAAACTCAAATCCTTTTTTAGCGGCTAACATATACTTTACAATTAGAAAATGAAAATATATACCAAATGACAAAAAGACCTAGATTCTTAAATTGGATAGTGATTCAAAAGTAAAATCTATGAGACGAATTTTAATGAAGTATATTCTATATTTGCTAATTTTTTTTACACTCCAGTGCGCTTCCTTTTTAAAAGGAAATCGACCAATAGTAAACCAGAATTTTACCCAATCAGGAAGGGTAATTTCTTACGAACTCGTCGGATGGAAAGGCAAAGAAAATAAAATAAAAGCTACTGAAATCCTAAAAGCATTACATAAAAGCAATCGTTTTAAGGAAATTTCGCATTTTGTGAAATCAGAATCTGAGTGGAAAATTCAGATTATCCTCGAAGACTCTCCCGAATTTGCAATTCTATTGAATGAACCAGTACAACCTGTCTCCTGGATGGTAGAAAAATTTCCACTGAAGTATTCTCTTTATTTGCTTAACAGAATTATTTCTATGTCAACTCGCCTATTAATTCCAGTCTTAAGTGTTTCGGAGGATGTAATTACATTTAGAATATGGAAATCGAATCAAAAAATGGAAGAGTATTCCTATACAATAGAAAAATGGAGAACATTCGGTTGGATTTCCCTAGTCTTAATTCCATTCGACGACAGAAAAGAATTAAAAGAGGTTTATAAAGATTATGCGCTTAAATTCTTGAACGACTCGGAGAAAATCTATGAACAATCTAAAGACTAGTCTAGGATTAACTATCCTTCTACTTTTTTTTCAATGTGCTGGTTTCTATAAAAAGCCACTCGTGATTGAAAGTAAACCGGCAAGTTTAGAATCGCAAACTATACGTCTCGAATTTACCGGTTTTAAATATTACGAAAAAGAAAAACTAATTTTAAAAGAACAAATTTTACAATCAGGGTATATAGAAGATCCAAACTCTGAACTTCTTCTCGAAATTCTACTCGAAGAAAAAGAAGTATTTTATAAATATCCAATTTTACATGGCTTAAATTTCATAGGAAGCCTTTTTACTTTAGGGGTAATTCCCTATTATACGGTTACGCAGCATATAATCACTTACCGATTTTCTGAAAATCCAAGAAATGTAAGCGGTTCTACTCAGATGCTAGAATTAGATCAACTCAGGGGTTTATCTATGTTACCCATAACTTATTCTTTCTGGCCTTCTATTGCATTTGACAAATCAATTACCGACTCTTGGAAAACGCAGGAGAAATTTAAATGAAAAAATTTTCTATGCCTTTACTTATAATTACCGCATTGGCTGTGGCTAATTGTAATTTTTCCCAAAAACAAACTGCCTCTGCAAACGATAGTATTTTGGATTCAATAGAAATAGACGGAATCAAACGAACTTTTTATTTGTACATTCCAAAAGACAAACTTCAGGAAGGCAAAAAATTTCCACTTCTATTGTTACTACATGGAAGATTTGGAACTGGGAAAAACATGCTAGAAGGATACAATATGAATCAAATTGCAGAAAGAGAAGGATTTGCCATTCTTTATCCCGATGGTTACAACAGAAGCTGGGCAGATGGTCGAGGTGGAACTCCTGCTGATAAAAATAATATTGATGATGTAAAATTTCTTGAAAGCGCATTACAAAAAGTAGCCGCAAGTTACCCGATTGACAAATCCAATGTATTTATAGCCGGACATTCTAACGGAGGATTTATGACGCAGAGAATGTTAATCGAAAAAACCAACCTATTTAAAGCGGGGGTAAGTGTAACGGCTCATATTTCTAAAAATATTTTAAAAAAATCAACACCAGAGAAAGCTATATCTGTCGCATTCATCAGTGGAACGGAAGATCCGTTAGTTCCTTATGAAGGTGGGTTTGTAGTTGACGGCGAAGAAGTATTAGGCGCTGAAGATTCAGTGAGACGCTGGATAAAATGGAATAATTGTAATCCAGCTACCACTAAAAATATAATTAATGAAAAGAGAGATACAACTAGGTTAGAAATTTACGCCTACACGGAATGCAAAGACCAGACGGAAGTAAGGCTTTATAAGTTAATTGGAGCCGGTCACAACTGGCCTGGAATTGTGCAACAAATCCCTTTTGTCAATCTAGGCAAACCCACCGAAGAACTAAATGCCTCAGAAGAAATCTGGGCTTTTTTTAAGAGTCAGATGAACAATTAATATACCTTCACAAAGTCGCAGTAAGTTCTTATTTTTTTTGACTAATATTTACTTTACGAAAAATAGGTCAGACAAAAGAGTAATACTATGAATTTACGATATAATATATTCCCATTTAGCTATAAAAGACTCCTTACGAGAGAAGTCAAAGTGGGAGACGTGGGAATTGGCGGTAAAAATCCAATTCGAATCCAGTCTATGACAACCTCCGATACTCAGGACACAAAAGCGACCGTTCAGCAAATATTGGATTTATCAGATGTTGGCTGTGAAATTGTTCGACTTACCGTTCCTTCGATGGCTGATGCTGATAATTTAATTAATATTAGAAATGAACTAAAAAAAGCAAATTGTAGAACCCCCCTAGTCGCTGATATTCATTTTACTCCAACGGTTGCAATGAAAGTAGTTGAGTACGTAGAAAAAGTCAGAATCAATCCTGGAAATTTTGCGGATAAGAAGAAGTTTGCGGTACGAGAATACACAGACGCTGAATATAAAGAAGAGCTTTATAGAATTGCGGATACTTTCATTCCACTAGTGAGACGTTGCAAAGAACTAGGTGTTGCTATGCGAATTGGGACGAATCATGGTTCGCTCTCTGATAGAATTATGAATCGTTATGGTGACACACCTGCTGGGATGTGCGAATCTGCATTAGAATTTATTCGAATTGCTGAGTCGGAAGGTTATAAAGATATTGTAGTCTCAATGAAATCGTCAAATCCAATTGTAATGGTTGAGGCATATAGATTGTTATCCTCTAAATTTTTAGAGTATGATATTAATTATCCGCTTCACCTAGGCGTAACGGAAGCTGGAAATGGAACAGATGGAAGAATTAAATCATCTATCGGAATTGGCTCTCTACTCGAAGACGGAATTGGAGATACTATTAGAGTTTCTCTCACAGAAGATGCAGTTCACGAAATTCCAGTCGCAAAACGTCTTGTAAAAAAATACAATGAGCTATTTAAAAAACAGTTAGAGCGAGAAAAGTCTATTCCTGTCCCGCCAGTAATTACTGTATCGGACAATATCACTTATTCTGAGTTTCGAAATCCATTTCAATATGAGAGATTTTACAGTTCTATAGTTCCAGTTGGAGAACTGCGAATTGGAGAAAAATATCCTATCCGCGTGGAAACTGCACTTGATATTCATAACACGACTGTCGAATCTCTTGAGAAACTATTGTTCGACCAAGGTAAAATAAATGAAAATGTAAAACATGAAATTTTATCTTTTCTTCTGCAAAATGAAGAAGAATTACAAAAATTACTTTTGCTAAAAAAAGCTATCAAGACTAAGATTCCAATCTCTGCAAACTTAGGAGCATTTGATAGTAGAATTCTCGAACACTCTCATTCCCTTTTACAATTTGAAAAAATTGTATTTAACCCCTTCCACTATAATTTTCGATCCCAAAACTTTATTCTATTCCTAAAAAGTTTTCAGGATAGACAAAAAACTTGTGAATTTAAAATTCCTTCAGAGGATTTAAGCGTAGTTCCTGACTTAGTAAAAATTTTACAAGGGAACGGGCTAACAAATATTATCTTCTCGCTTGAAACAAATAATATTTTATTGGATTACAGAAAGTTAGCCTTTCTTTTACTAAACACAGAATTTCCTATTTTACTATTTGGAAAATTTGAAAACTTGGAAGAGACACTCTATGGCTCCTCTGTAGGTATTGGTGGACTTTTTGTAGATGGAATCGGAGATGCAATTCGTTTAGTCGCAGAAAATTCGAACCCAAATGAAGTTTTAAATCTTAGTTTCGACATTTTGCAAGCTACTAGACTAAGAACTTCTAAAACAGAATTTATATCTTGCCCCTCTTGCGGTAGAACGTTATTTGACTTACAAGAAACAACTGCACGTATCAAAAAAAGCACGGGACATTTAGTCGGAGTAAAAATTGCAATCATGGGTTGTATTGTAAACGGTCCGGGCGAAATGGCTGACGCAGACTTTGGATACGTTGGAGCAGGACCCGGAAAAGTACATCTCTATTTTGGTAAAGAAATTGTTGCCAAATCCATCCCAAGTGAATTAGCTGATGAAAAACTCATCGAGTTAATTAAAGAAAAAGGGATGTGGAAAGAACCATGACGCATTTTTTCATTACGATTGTAATTTTAGGAATAGCCAGTGTAATCACAAACAAAATTGAAATTCTAAAAAAGTATAGAATTCCTGTTTCGCTTACTTCCTCCCTCATCGTACTAGCTCTATTCACAGGAGTTCCTGAATGGAAATCAATACCCATCTATGCAACATGGAAAACATGGCCTGGAATTTTTATAGCCCTCATTTTTGCTGCGCTCTTTCTAGAACGAAATGAAGGAAAACATATTAGTTCTAATTACAAAGAATGGCTCGGAGAAACCGCACTCGTCTGGATTACAATTCTCGGGCAATCTGCTGTTGGTCTTACGCTCTGTCTTTTTTTATTTAAACCTTTTTTCGATTTGCCATTAGCCTTTACTTCTGTCTTAGAAACTGGATTTGCGGGTGGGCATGGAACTGCGGTTGCGATGAACCAATCTTTTATAGACAACGGACTTCCTAACGGACAAGAATACGGACTCTTTAGTGCTACTGTTGGTTTAATTCTTGGAATCGTTGGTGGGATAATCCTTATTAAACGCGAAAGAGGAACTGGAGTTATAATAGAAGAAGAGGACGATAAAGTTAGATTAGATCCTGACCGCGCAATCATTACTCTTACTTTGATTTTTGGCGCATTTCTAATTGGTTCTTTTATGAAGGATAATGTAATTAATCTCCTTGCTTATATTGGAGAAGATTCAGCTTTAGCAATTTTAAAAAGACTAATTCCCTCACTCCCTCTATTTGTTTACGCACTGATTGGCGGGGTAATTCTAAAAACTTTTTTAAAATTAATCAAACACGAACATCTAATCAATAATGCAATTATAAATCTAGCGTCTAACGTCTTTATGGAGTTATTAATTTTCTCTGGTATTGCAAGTATCGACATGAAAGTAATTTCAGATGCAATCGTTCCACTCGGTATTTTATTTTCTGTAGGATTCTTGTGGAATCTATTTTGTCATCATTATATTCGGACAAAACTTATCAAAGATGAATATTCCTTTGAACTTAGCCTAATCAACTTCGGAATGGTAAATGGAACTACCGGAATCGGACTCATGCTTATGAAAATGGTAGACCCCGAGTGTAAAACGAAAGCTCTCAAAGTCTACGCAGAAGCAGCACCCTTCACATCTCCCTTCATCGGTGGTGGAGTATTGACATTATCCCTACCATACTTATTAAATATAATCAATCCCTACTTGATTCTTTTCTTATTTATTCTAATTATGCTCGCCATGTTCTACGCGGGGATCTGGTCTAAAAAAAAGTATTTACAATAGAAATTTAATGGGATATAAAGACGTTATGAACTTACTTCTACAACAAAGAAAATTTGAGAAACTACCCGATTTAGTCCAAAAACAACTTTTTGACTATATTGATTTTTTATATCTCCGGTACAATGAAAATCAACTCGAAACGGATTTAAGCTCTACAGAAAAAAAGGAATTGATAGCAAGACAAAAAAGACTACGAAAAAATCCTAGTTCTGGTATCCCTCTTAAAAAATTAAAGCAAAAAGTTTACAAAAAGTATGCCCTGAGATAGTATCCGTTTATCATACAAGTCGAAATCCGAAGAAAATTAGAAGTAAGTTAAAATAGATTTATTTATACATTTCCCAAAACTTTCCGTTCGGCATTAACCCCGCTTCATCCTTAGAAAATTCAGGCTTTATACGATTCAGGTAATACATCTTAACCACGCCTTTGTTTTTTGCAGAGACTTCCCCTCGGTATTCACAATCGAAATAATCTTGCACAAGTTCATAAGTGCTGTAGCTAATATTGATTCTCCCTGGAGTGCCACTTGACTCCATACGTGAAGCTGTATTTACAGTATCCCCCCATACATCATAGGCAAACTTTCGCTCCCCTATTACTCCCGCAACAAGAGGTCCACTGTGGATACCAAGTCTTAACTCCCAGTAAGGAAATCCTTTCTCTTCTTTAAGCCGTTTCATCATATTCATAAAAGACTGAATTTCCAGTGCAGCCAGCGCACAATCAACTGCATGAGTTGTATTTCTCCTTGGAATTCCGCCAGCACACATATAACTATCGCCTATCGTCTTTAATTTTTCCAAACCAACTCTTTCAGTTATCTTATCGAACTGCACAAAACAAGCATCTAGGTCTTTAATCAGCTCTTGTGGAGTCAATGTTTCGGCTATTTGGGTAAATCCTTTGAAATCCGTAAACATCACAGTTACATTTTCAAATAACTCAGGCTCTGCAAAACCTTTTTCTTTTAACTCTCTGGCAACATCTTTCGGGAGGATATTTAAGAGTAACTTCTCTGATTTGTTACGTTCTGATTCGGCTTCTTCTTTTGCCGCTTCTACTTTTTTGAGTAATTTTGCATTAAAAATGGAACCAGCAATCATATCCGTAAATCTTTCCACTTTTGTACGAATTTCTTTGGTTGGAAACGGAATTTCTTTGGGAGATGAAACTAGTAAAATTCCAATTAATTCGTCATAAATCACAATTGGGAGAAGAAATAGATATTCAAATTCTCCTTTTTCTATCCAATCCTTTGCAATTGCATCCTCAAAAGAGAGATTCTCTTTCGTAATAAAGATCGGTTTTTTTGTTTCAAATATCTCTGCGAATACACCTTTTAAATCGTTATGACTTATTTTGGATTTTAGGAAATACTCTCTTTTTTCCTCTGTATGTCTGGAAGATGTAAAAGAAAAGGGAACTAACTCTTTCTCATTTTCTTCATTTAATAGTAAATAGAAGTCGCTAAAATTATATTCCGTCTCTAAGTAATACATAACAAAAGACATGATATCAACTAAACTCGATACAGAATTAATATTTCGCATAAGATCGTTTAGCCCTTCCGTTTCCTTTCTGGAGCTTTCTGTTTCTTCCAATAGAAAAGAATTATTAACGGCTAATGCTAATTGTTCACAGAGAGATTCTACAAATCGGATTTCATCAGCCTTAAGTTTTTTCATTCCCCCGAACTTACCTATACCCATAATTCCAATTACCTCGTCATTAACAAGAAGCGGGATCAGGAATACGGAATCTGTTTGAAAATCCTTTTCCACCATTTTGTCTAGTTCGGATTTTTTATCCTCTGCAATTCTTTTTATATTTTTTAGATACAAAGTTTTTTTACTTGTGTATGTAATATAAAGACTGCCCGATTCAGGAATAAGCGGGACTGTAAGTTTATTGTATTTTTTCATTAAACCACTGTCCGTTCCTGACAGACACCTAGTAAACAGTTCATTTTTTGACTTGTCTACTAATTGCAGTTGGAATATATCTGTTTCTATTTTATTAGAAAGATTTTCCACTGCATGACTGAAAATTATATCTAAGTTATTGTAGGAATTAATCACTTTAGAAAATTCATTTAGAAATTCTATTTGTGATTTTGCTTTCTCGGTTTCTTCTTGTGCTTCTATCGCTTTCTCTTTTTCTATATTTGCTAAACCTTTCGCTTCTTCTGTTTGTTTTAAAAGTTGTGCGTTATGTATTACACCGGCGATTTGATTGGAAAATCGAACTAATTTTTCGATTTGATCATGGCTTAGCTCTAGTAGTTTATCAAAAATAGAAAGACATAGAATTCCTATCACTTCATTTTGCAAGATTAATGGAATTTGTAGAATAGATTTCAGTTTTCCTTTCAATATAATTTTAAAATCAGTTTTACTACTTGAATATGTTTTACCATTAAATCCATTGATGAATGTTTTCGTTTTTATATCACCAACGGATACATCGGCAACATATAACGGAACGGTAGTAGTATAAGTTTGGTAAAGTGTTCCAAGTTTTTCATCTAACTTTACACGAAAATTATTAAAGAAATCAATATCAAAAGCAAGTCCCTCTTTATAAACAGTTGTGTTTATATCGGCATATAGTTCTTTTTTATTTTTGTCTACTAGTAGAACCCACAAATTAGTAAATCCAACTGTCCTATTTAGATAAGAATATATTTCTTTAAAGATTGTTGAAATATCCGAAGTCGAGTTGATTAGTTTTGTAAATTCGTTTAACGTTTCAATTTCCTGTTTTGCTTTTTCGGATTTCTCTTTTTCTTCCTGCACTTCTTTGAATAAATTCGAACCGTGGATAATACCTGCTAGCTGCTCTCCTAAAATGGAAAGTTTTGTGATATCCTCTTTCGATAATTCCATTTTTTCATCGGATGAAAAGTCTATAGTACCGATAATTTCATTATTCAAAACAAGAGGTATAATGAATATAGAAGAAATTTTATAAAGTTCAGCGATTAAATTTTCCTCTTCTGTTCCTCCCGTTTTTCGAATTCTCTGTAAAAAAAATGGTCTTTTCGCTTTGAAAGGAAATGCATGGACACCCTTTACATTTTGGATGGGAATTTTAATGTTTAAAATCTTTGTTCTATCTTCTTCCTTCATGTGAACAGGAAAATTTGCGTCTAACATTGCGAGCTGAGTTTTTTCTTTATCTAGAGTGTAAAGTGCATAATATTGAATTCCAAAGTTTTCATTCACGTATTTTAAAACCTTTTGTAAAATTACTTTTATATCCAACTCTTCATTCAAACTCTTAACGAGCTTATTTAGGTCTTCCGTTTCCCGCTTTTGTTCTTCTGTTTTTTCTTGTGCAATTATCGCTTTCTCTTTTTCTTCTTGGACTTGTGCAAGTAGAGTTACGCTATGGATAATACCTGCTAACTGTTCGGCTAATAGGGATAATTCGGTAATTTCTTCTTCTCTTAGGCGAAGAGGTTCTAAACTGAAAAAATCAAGGGTTCCTATTGGATTATTTTGTAGTATGATCGGAAGAGTGACAAAGGATTTGTGTTTAAGGACACCCTGTATCACTTTTCCCATTTTTGTTTTAACTTCAGCTTCTGCATCTGCTATAAAAATTGGAGTTTTTAAAGCCAATGCTCTAGAATGAATACTATCCATATTTTTTTCGGTCACAGAAAGAACACTAGAACTAATCGCCTTTTTGTGTTCAGATGTAACGTAATCAGGAACGATTGAATTTGCATATTTCAAAACATTCTCTTTTGGGTCTAGCGTGAATAAACTATAATACGGTAAATTGTAATTATCCTTAACATAAGAAAGAATAATTATCATGATCTCTTCCAAGTCAGAGGTTTCATTTACCTTTTTGATTAATAAATTCAAGTCTTCCGTTTTCTTTTTTGCTTTTTCGACTTCTAACTTGGCGATTACGCTTATCCCACGTTCAATTTCCGCTTCAATTCTGGCTGAATCCGCTTGTGTTTTAGCTACTTCTACTTGTTGCAGTAAATGAATCGTATCCACAGTTCCAGCGATTTGAGAGCAGAGATTAACGATCATAGAAATTTCTTTTTTGGAAAGTTTCATTTCATTTTCAAAATTAGAAAATGCTAATATGCCTGCACATTCCTCTTTGCGAGTCAATGGAACATAGAGGAACGATTTTATATTCAAGGTTTCTACAAATTCTTTATCAATTTCAAATTCAAACTTAGGAATTTTACTCAAATAAAATGATTTTTTTCTTTGGAAAGTTTTATATAGCATTCCTCCATCATTTTCTTTTAGAGGAATTTTTTTATTTATCAGATAATAGTATTTATCCTCTGGTAATTTATTATAGCTATAAGCCTTATAGGCATATAAATATTCTCTTTTCTCATCCGGCAGAAAAAGCCAGACTCCGGTAATTCCAAATTTATGATAAAAGTATTTTGAAATTTCTGTGAAGATACTGTTTAAATCAGAAAGAGAATTTACAAGATGGGAAAAAGTATTTAAGTCCTCAATTTCTTTTTTGGTTTCTTCTAAATCTTTGGTTCGCTCTTGGATTTTTAATTCTAAATTTTGCGTTAGTGCGGATAGCTCTAAAGAGGTTTCTTCCAAACGACTGGATTTTTGTTCTAATTCATTGGATAATTTTTCAGCTTGATTAAATGATCTGGAAAATCGCATAGAAAGCATAATGGATTGAAAGAAAGTAAAGCCTAAAAGACATTGTGGAAATATATTGCCCGTAGATAATATATTACGATTATATAATATATCATTCACAACTCC
>JAGOHK010000170.1 GCA_017996175.1 Leptospiraceae bacterium | reverse complement strand
CTCTATCAAAATGAACAAATTTATGTTCGAAAAGAAATTGTCCATAACAGAAGAGTCGTGACAGATATGGAGAAGAAGGGAATCAAATTTATTAACGAACTAGAAGAAGCTCCTGAAAATTCAATCGTAATTTTTAGTGCACATGGGGTTTCTCCTGAAGTGGTTCAAACTGCCAAAGATAAAAATATGAGAATTGGAGATGCTACTTGTCCCTTAGTAACAAGAGTCCATAGAAAAGCTAAAAAATTAAAAGAGACTCACCAGATAATATACATCGGACATGAAGGACATGATGAAGCAATAGGCACAATGGGAGAAGCGGAAATGTTTTTAGTAGAATCAGAAGAGGATGTAGCAATGCTAAAAGAAAAGATTAATCCAGATAAGCCGCTCACCTACTTAATGCAAACAACTTTATCAGTAAGTGATACTAGAAAAGTAATTGATAAAATAGCTGAAATTTTTCCGAATGTAGAGCATCCCGATAAGGATGATATTTGTTATGCGACAACAGAAAGACAGGAAGCAGTAGAATCTATGATGGATACGATAGACGCAATGCTTGTAATAGGTGCGCCAAATAGTTCTAATTCGATGCGACTTGTACAACTGGCTCAAAAGAAAAAACCAAAATCTTTTAGAGTGAGCTCCGCGGATGAGGTTACAAAGGAAGAACTAGATAAACTGAATATAGAAATATTGGGAATAACCGCAGGCGCATCCTCCCCACAAATACTAATAGATGAAATTATTACAAAGTTAAAAGATTTTTATCCTAACGCAAGTGTAGAAAACTTTCCAGGTTCAAGAGAAGATTCTATGAATTTTAAATTACCGAAAGAACTTTTAAAGTAAAACTAATCCTTCGCTTTTGATTTGATCTTCTGTTTAAGTTTATTGATTTTACTGCGTAAGTTAGAAATTTTCTTCTCATACTTATCAATTTTTTCTTCTAATAGAGATACTTTTTTATTGATATCTTGTTTATCCTCAACCATTTCGTCGAGAGAAGAAATTTCTTCATCGTCATCTGATTTACCTGATTCAGATTTTTTTTGTAATTTTGTAAGTTTCTTTTTTTCTTGCAGAAATTTTTGCAATTCCGCTGAGTTAGATGAAAATATCACTTTGTGAACTGTGCTTTTGGGGATTACCTTTGTTGCGCCCTCCGTATTAATTGTGACTGACTCCGAGTCATGCCCGAGTACCTTACCTTGAATGATTTGCCCATTGCGAAGAAGTATAGTCTCCGAAAATAAATTAGCACTAATGAAAAGTAAAAAGACAGATAAATACGAAAATAATTTTGAAGTCATGAGTAAAGTCCAATGATAAATTTTCTACAGTTTTTTTAGCATAGTAGATATATTAGATAGAACTAATACTTTCTACTTACTACTTCGACATAAATATTATTTAATTCAAGTAGTTTTATTTTCGCATTCGTTGCATCTAATGTCTTTGTATTTTAAAATCTTTTTTTTTCAATCCAATAAAACAATTTTTAACTTGGAAAAGCTTCTCTGTACAATTTATCTCCAAGGTAATTCCAATGCCCCATTTTGCGACCTGACTTTGCTGCCGTTTTTTGATATAAGTGAAGTTTATACTCGATTGATTGCAAACGATTCAAAAAAGATTCTTCTCGCCCGTCAAAATCAAAACCGATTATATTTTTCATTATACAAGACTTGGTTTGCAGTGAGGAAATGCTAGGCTCTAAATTACAAAGCGTGAGCAATTGAAGTTCGAATTGAGACAAATCAGCTGCATCCATAGAAAAATGTCCTGAATTGTGCGGTCTTGGGGCAAACTCATTGCAAATCACATCCTCGCCTGAAACAAAAAACTCTAGAGCTAACACACCTTCATAGTTTAAAGAATTTAATAGAATTTTTGTTGCTTCGATTGCCTTCTCATTTAGACTCTGGCTAATCCTAGCTGGATGAATGCTAAAATCTAAAATATGATTTTTATGAATATTCTCCGAAGGCGGGTAATACAAAATTTTTCCACTTGGAAATCTGCACGCAACAACTGAAATTTCTGCAGAAAAATTTACAATTTCTTCTACAATATGATCAATTCTATTTTGTGACTTTAGATAGTTCTCTAATTCAGCTAGGTCAGAAAATTTCCCCTGACCTTTTCCGTCGTAACCAAATTGGTTCGTTTTTAAAATGCAAGGAAACTTAATCTTATCCTGTAATGTAGCTAATGCCTCTATTGAATCCAAATAAAAATAAGGAGTAGTTTTCAAACCGTATAAATTAAAAAAGTTCTTTTCTTTAAATCGATTCTGTGAAATTCGAATTGATTCAATGGAAGGAGAAACTCTAAGCCCTGTTTGTTTAGAATAGTCCTCTATTACGTTTAACGCTTCCGATGGGATGTTTTCAAATTCAAATGTGAGTAAATCAATAGAACTCAAAAATTCATTTAGAGCATTAGAATCTGAATACTCACCAATCGTCTCGACTACCCCCACCTTACCAGATGGTGTATCTCCTTCGGGAGAATAACAGTTTACACTGTATCCGCGTTCGATTGCTTTTTGAGCAAACATTCTTCCAAGCTGCCCACTTCCCATAACTCCTATTCTAGTTTTTCCGGGAAAATATTTTTTATTAAAATTTTCTTTCAATTGAAATCCTTTTCCTTTGCTAATGCAGCTTCGCGTATATCGACTCGATACTTTTCTAACGCTTCGACTAATTTTTTATTTTGCAAAGATAAAATTCTAACTGCGAGTAAACCAGCATTTACCGCTCCAGCATTTCCAATTGCTAAAGTGCCAACAGGAACTCCACCCGGCATCTGGACTATCGAATAAAGGCTATCCACCCCACTTAAAGCTTTTGATTGAATAGGAACTCCGAATACCGGAAGTGTGGTAAGAGAAGCAACCATCCCCGGTAAATGGGCAGCTCCACCTGCCCCAGCGATTATTACTTGTAAGCCCCTACTAGCGGCTAACTTCGCATAATCAAACATATACTCAGGAGAACGATGGGCAGAAACTATTTTTTTTTCATAAGGGATATTAAATTTTTCTAGAATAACACAGGTTTCTTTCATAGTTTCATAATCGGAATGAGAACCCATGATAACTGCCACGAGCGGGTTTTCTTTTTTTACTACTTGTTTTTTTTTCTGAATCTTCAATTTTTTAAACCTTCTACAATTCTTTCCATTTTCATTGATCTAGAACCTTTTATCAATATAAAACTGCCCTTTGGTATTTCTGATTTTACTTTTACTATCAGTTCTTCGATTGATTCATTTGAATCAATAAAATGAGCCTTATTTAGATTTTTTTTACCTGCATAAAAAACTTTAGTAACCAACTCTGCATCTTTTCCAAAACTAATAAGACCTTTTAATCCTAGTGAACGACAAAACTCCCCTAACGCTCTATGATACATTTTAGAAAATTTTCCCAATTCTTTCATATCACCTAGAATCGCATAATAAGGAATATCCGCTGAAACCTGTTTCAATGCAGTGAGAGAAGAAATCATCGAATCGGGATTTGCATTATAAGTATCATTTATGATTTTGTAAGATCCTTTTTCAATAACAAATCTTTTGTCTTTTGCTTTATAACTAGAAAGCCCTTTGTGAATTTCTTCAGGAGTAAATTTTAATTCACTGGCTACGCTTGATACACCTGCAATATTTTCTAAGATTTTTTCTCCAGGAATTTTCCAAATAAATTTTTGACTAAATAAATTGAGTATAAATCCTTCTGATAAAACTTTTTCTACCTGAATATTTGGATTTTTGTTCAGGGAGAAAGTTTTTAGAGTAACCTGATTTTTTTTAGCTTTCTCTTGAAAGACTTTTTTGAAAGGAACTTTTTCGGGAATAAAAATTACTCCACCTTTCGGAACTCCTTCTATGATCTCGGACTTTGCATGAGCGATATTTGCAAGCGAACCTAAGTTTTCTATATGACAGGGTCCTATGTTAGTTACAAGACAAATACTTGGCTTTGCAATAGCGGTTAATCTAGATATTTCTCCCTTATGATTCATTCCCATTTCACAAACTACTATTTTAGTATTTTCGTTAATTTTAAATAAAGTAAAAGGAACGCCGATTTCGTTATTATAATTTTTATCGGTTACAACCACTTGGTTACTACCTATTTGCCTCGCAACAAGTCCCATCAATTCCTTAGTAGTCGTTTTTCCACTCGAGCCAGTAATTCCAATTACAATAGGAGAATATCGATCTCGATGAAAAGAGGCTAATTTGCCTAATGCGAGAAGCGTATCGTTTACAAATATTCCTTTCTGTAATTCTGCAAAACTAAGCTCTTTTAAAATAGGATGATTTTTTTCGCATAAAAAGGAGGTTGCACCGCGCTTAATTGCGTCCAAAATAAACTCATGTCCATCTCGGTTCCCGCGCAGAGGAACAAAGAGAGTTCCAGATTTAACTTCCATAGAAGATGTACTGATAAATTTCAGTTTGTTCTTTTCGGTAAATTGAGTATCACCCAAAATAGAGCGAATTGTAAAGAGATTGTAATTAAATGATTCAATCATGTTAGATTCACTTTCACCATTCTCGAAATATTACAAAAACTGCACCGACAATCATGACAAATCCAACCGCATAATTCCATTTAAACTCTTCCTTTAAATAAAAAATACTAAATAGACTAAATACTACAAGCGTAATTGCTTCCTGAATTGTTTTTAATTCTGTTGCATTAAACTCTCCATGCCCGAGACGATTTGCGGGAACCATAAAACAATATTCAAAGAAAGCAATCCCCCAACTAATTAAAACTACCTTCCATAGAGCAATTTCTTTGAATTTTAAATGTCCATACCAAGCAAAAGTCATAAATACATTCGAAACAGTTAGTAATAGAATTGTGTACATACCTTTCCCGCCTACAATATGCTAAAATAGATTTTCGAAGGAAAGCTTTTAGTAAATCAGAAAATTCGAAAGAGAAAGAAAATCTCACAACTCACCGTTGTTATCTAAGTTAATAAAATGCTTTAAAAAAAAAAGAGAGCTAATAAGTTGAAATCAAAAGAAAAAAAAAGGTAAATCTATGAAAAAATCTATTATATGGAATATTTCAAACGGAGAGGAGTTTCCACTGGATTTGTGGAAACATCCAAAGCTTGCAATACTCATTAACAACGTTCCTTTAAAAGATTACAAAACCATTCAGTTGAACACGACTGAAATTAATATTTTATTTGTTAGCATAAGCAATTCCGAGTGGTCGCAAATAGAATATGATTTTTTAAAAATGTTTGGCAATAGACCAGAAATTTCACTCGTTTTAGTTGCCCCGAATGAAAAAGAAGAATTGAAAATTAACAGTGGGTTAAGAGGAAGTTGTGAAATTTTAGAATATCCAATTCGGAAAAAAGAGCTCAGGCTAATTATTGATAGAACCATTCAAGCAGAATTTTACAAATCCTCCGCTATCGAAATTGGAGCTGGGTGTCTTTCTAATGTTGGTTTTTTTGATGGTTTATTTGAGCTTGCTCATACGGAATATAAAAACTCTCAGGAAATTATAAAAGCATTTGAAAAAATGATTGAATACGAGGCTAAGATCAAGTTGTCGAACAAAGAAGTAAATCTTGCAATGGAAAGAGTAAACGAAATGCGAGACGCTGAAATGCTTGAACTTGTTGAGACAATTAAAGCAAATGAAAAACTAGACACACTCAGAGAAAAAGAATTAAAAGAAGCAATCGAAATTCAAGCAGCTACAGAAAAAGCTTTACAGTATTCCAGAATCGAAGAAATGAATATGGATAAAATCATTAAAGCACAAAATCGAATTTTCGAGTACACTGACAAAGAGATCAAAGAATTGATCCAAGAAAATATTGAATTAAAAAAGAAATTAGGAATCCAAGTAGAAGAATGAGTGGATAAAAAGAATTTGCCCCAAGAGATTGTGGCAAATTCTTTTTTAACTAAGTTTAAAATTACAGACCTAACGGACCTAACTGGAGAACACTTCCTGTATCCCCATCACCTAATTGCAGTAACATAGGAGTCTCTTTCAAATCACATGTGATTGCTCCAATCCATGTAGATGCTAGTAGTCCTACACTTAATATTTTTTTCTTGCAATCATTAACCGAAGGGCGGCTATAATGCTCTGAGTCTTTGATTCCAGCTAAACTAGGAACAACAACTCCATCAATAACAATACCCAAAACTACACAGGATCCCGTGTTAACACTTCCCCCGAATGCCGCACATTGAATAACATTAGCTTGCGTTGCGACTGCAAGAATTTCTTCTTTTGCCTTATCACCCTTTACTCCCCCAAACCCAAATAAACCAACGCTTTCACAAGAAACAGCTAGAAATAAAATTGCTATTGCTCCTGTTAGTATTTTCAATTTTTTCATAAAATCTCCTATTTATTTATAATGCACTCAAACATCGAGTATACATTAAATGACAGGTTTATTAGAATAAGGTTACTATGTCAAGAATAACCAAGTAGATTGAGTGAAAATAGGATTACTAAAAGCGCTTTATCTGACAGAGGACTCTCTCCACCAATTTGGAAAAGCTGATTTCACACCTTCCTGCGCCAAAAGACGATTAGCCAGATGAAGGCATTCTATCCCCGGGTTTGTTTTAATTCGATAGATATTACGAGTAGAAGTAAGTTTTTGAACAATACTTAAATTTTGTAAAATTGCCCATTCTTTTACTTTAGATTCTGACCAACTAAGATCAAACTCTACAAATATATCACCGGGTAATGTCATTTTTCTCCCACCTTCTGTCTCCTCAAATACTTCCGAGTAATTATTTGCGTGAGATTTTGGAAGAGCCCCTTTTGTGATGGCAGCTTTTAATTTTGAGTCTAAATTGGCAATGATTCTAGGATTTTTGTCTTTCCTTACCAAAGAAGATGGCAGTTCGGCAATCAAATTTGGATTGAGGTAAATCACTTGTTGCCTGTCCCTGTCCATCCAAGTATAGGAAATAGGATTTGCGGATAAAATGGATAAATCGGCAATGGTAAGGAATACGAAAAAGACTTTTAAAATTACAAAAAGATATTTTGTTTTCATAGATATTTCTCCTAGATTAATTCGCTCTACCGTAAAACTTCAACCGCCAATTAGATAAAGTTCCCCCATTTCCCCAACCAGTTGTGCCGGAAGTACCGATTCTTCTATCAGCAACCCGTAAAGTCCAAGTACCAATGGCAGTCTCCCCTAAATTCCTAGCTGTTCCAAATACCCAACCAGTATAATTTCCGCAAGAAGTACTTTGTCCTACTGAAGAAGGATTAGAACTCGAAGAACAAATATGCGCTTCCGCTAAAGTGCTAGATGTTCCAGAAGGCGAAACAAGAACGACTTCCAAATCAGAGGCATCGGCACCTGTTGTGGTAACTGTAACATCTACAAATTCAATTTTTGAAATGGAAGTATTACCAGACGTAACCGCTCTAGTGCTAGAAGCTCCACCGACTAAAGTAGTATTATTCCCGAATGATGCGTTAGCCGAAATAGTTCCAGTATCAAATGTTAACAGTGTGCCTACATTTGTCCAAGTTTTTGCGAGAGTCACAGCTTGGCTAATATCGATTACCCCAAATCCGTATTTATGATTAATATTATATGGTATGCCTGAGTTAGAAATTTTTGAACCTGCATTAGTTGTCCAGTCTAGATCAAGAGCATCATTTTTTCTAGCAGATTCAGCCAAAATTAGTTTAACATCCCTCCAACTTAAGTCCGGGTTTTCTTTTAAAATCAGTGCAACTCCCGCCGCAACCATCGGAGTAGCACCCGAAGTACCGTTAAAAATTTTGCTATAATTAGAATCAGTTAATTGGTTTGACTGGGAATAACCAGCATTAGTCAAATAACTTGGAAGCGGATTATATCCATAACCTCCTGAGATATCAGTCGTCCAAATTCCATTTAGATTGGGATTAAAGTCTGTTTTTTCCGAATATCCACAGACCCAAAGATTAGCTCCTTTTTCGGAATAATCCACCCGTTTTCCATCATCCATGAGTCCACATACTGCGGTTACTCCGTAGTAATTCGCTTGTGCATCTTGGTTTGCGTTATCAGTTTCTAAACCACCAAACGTTGCCGCATTACTAGTATTAGCCCCATTTCCAGCAGCCCAAACGTAAACCGTTCCTTTGCCTCCTCTTCCAAGTGCCAGACCTGTATCAACTCCATCTATCCACAACGATGAGGCTGACGCCGTTTTGCCGGTTCCGTCCGTTGCTCCCCAACTATTATTTGATACCGAAACCAGAGAGGCATTATGAGTCATAGCAGTATTTTGATTTGCATCAGTAAGCTCGATTAGAACGTTATACCCCACAAGACAAGCCCTTGGCGCAATTCCTGCAACGCCTAATCCATTTTTATCCCTCGCCGCGATTACTCCACCAACGGCAGTTCCATGCGAAGCATATTCGCTAAACGGATCTGTTAAGGAATAAGAAAAACCATAATACTCCGTCCCAAAATTTAAACTGCCACCAGGCACGACATTAATCCCCAAATCTTCATGGTAAATATCTAAACCATCATCTACAACTGCCACTCGAACACCGTCTCCGCGATTGGTATCCCAGACAGCACCAAGGTTTAAGTCCTCTCCCACATTCGTTGTATTACTAATATGCCATTCGGAGGATAGCAAGGGGTCATCCGCAGAATCCGCTTTGAAATCATTATAATTACAATTAGAAGACCTCGGCTGTGAATTCGCCAGTAAAGCCGCAATCATCAAATTCTGTGCAGTTTTGTCTTTTCGCGGATTACAATCAAAAATAAAAAGTAAACAGAGGATAATCAAGGAGGAAGTCTTTCGACAAATCGAAGAAAATATTAGCATACAAGTATATTCTTCCTCGAATTAAAAAAGTAAACGAATAAATTAAGATAAAATTTACTGAATTAAAATTTTGTTTTACTAAAATTACGCTAGAATTTTATATCTACTTGAATTCTAAATTTCTTAAAAGGACGAAGATAAACATGGCAGAAAAGGCAATTCTCAAGATTGGCGATAAGGACTACGAATTACCCGTAATTGAAGGGTCAGAAAAAGAAAAAGCAATTGATATTACAAAACTCAGAGCACAGAC
>JAGOHK010000003.1:34538-114740 GCA_017996175.1 Leptospiraceae bacterium | reverse complement strand
GTTTTCGTGTAATCAACTAAACCTGAAAACTATGAAAGTAGAAGAGAAAGAAAAAGCACTTCTTATTGGTGTTAGTACTAAGAACCAGATGGATTTTCAGGAGTCAATGGATGAGTTAAAAAATTTGGCGGAAGCCTGTGAAATGTTTGTAGCAGGTGTTATGGAGCAAAATTTGAAAGCTATTCATCCTGCCCACTATATTGGTTCTGGAAAAGTGGAAGAAGTTCGTTTGCTTTTAGCTGAAACGAACGCAAGAGTGTTAATTTTTAATAATGATCTTTCTCCTTCTCAGTTGAATAATCTAGAGAAAGAATTAGATTGTAGAGTCTTAGATAGGACAACTCTTATACTTGAAATTTTTTCGGAAAGAGCACGAACCAGAGAGGCAAAGCTCCAAGTCGAAGTTGCCAAATTACAGTATCTACTACCTAGACTTATTGGAACGGGTGAAAATTTAGGACGGCAAAGTGGTGGTGTTGGCACTAAGAATCGTGGCTCTGGTGAAAAAAAATTAGAGTTAGATAAAAGAAAAATTGAAATCAAAATTGCTGAGTTAAACCTTGAACTGGAATCTCTGACGAAAGAAAGAGAAACCCAAAGAAAAAAAAGAAAAAAGACAGAGGTTCCGTCTATCGCATTAGTTGGATATACAAATTCTGGTAAGTCTACTCTGATGAATGCAATGGTGGAAACCTATAAAAAACCAGAATCCAAGAAAGTTTTTGAAAAGGATATGCTTTTTGCAACTCTTGAAACATCTACTCGTAATATAATTCTTCCTAATCATAAAATGTTTTTTTTATCGGATACGGTTGGTTTTGTAAGTAATCTGCCTCATGATTTGGTAAAGGCATTTCGCACAACGTTAGAAGAAGTGAGAGAGGCTAATTTACTACTTCATGTCATTGACTACTCAAATCCAAATTATAAAAAACAGATGCAAGTTACAATAGAAACACTAAACGAAATTGGTGCTGGTCATATTCCTGTAATAAACGTTTATAATAAATCTGAATTAACAACCGTTACCCTCCCGAGTATAAAAGAGAATGAGGCATTTATTTCTGCGAAGAATAGAATTGGAATCAATGAATTAGTAGGTATGATAGAAAAACATGTTTTTAAGCTTTATATCGAATGCATAATGTTAATTCCATACAATGAAGGAAATATCGTTTCTTACTTGAATGAAAATGCCAACGTGCAATCTGTAGAGCACCGAAGTGATGGAACTCTTCTTTATTTACAATGTAAAGAGTCTGATTTTAAAAGATTAAACCAATATATACAGTCTAACAAAGATTTGCCACTAGCAAGTTAATTAATAGTTAATATCATGAAAAATAAAACTACCACAAAATTTAAAACTGTAGAAGAGTATTTTTCTACATTACCTCAAAACACAAAAGACCCCCTACTCACTGTTCGAGATTTGATCCAACAAATTTGTCCGGAAGCAGAAGAAGTGATTAGTTATAATATTCCAGCTTTCAAATTAAATGGTAGGAACTTGATTTATTTTGCAGCATGGAAGGAGCATATATCAATTTACCCCATACCCAATGGAGACGAAGCGTTTCAAAAATCAATCTCTAGTTACCAGGGTGGAAAAGGAACGATTAAATTTCCAATTTCTAAACGTTTGCCATTAGCCCTTATTAAAAAGATTATAAAATTTAGCATGAAAGAAAATTTAGAGCGCGCAAAAGATAAAAAGAAAGATTTAAAGGCAAAGAAAAAATCAGTCTGAATTTATTAGCTTACAATAAATCCATGTTACCGTTGAAAAATAAGAATAGTGTAGAAAAAAATCGTATATTAGAATAAGAATACTATTATGTTCAAACTCTCCTTACTACTCAGTTTATTGGCTCTGTTTTTCACTTGGAATTGTCAAAATTCTAGTCCATCCAAAATCAAAGCAGTTCAGGGAGTTTTTGATTTTAAAAAATCAGAAGGATTTACCAATCCCGAAAAATTTGAGTCTGTAAAATTAGATGGGGATTGGGAGTTCTACCCCTATGAATTTTTGGATACAAACGCAAAAGACTTGTCAGGAAAAAAACCTATTTATCTAGCAGTTCCGGGAGTATGGAATAATGTTTTTGATGGTGGTTATGGTTATGGAACGTTTCGGTTAATGATTATTCTCCCCGAAAGTTTAAAAAAACCTTTTGTGTTTAAAATTCCTGAACAGGGTACTGCATACGCGATGTACGTAAACGGCGCACTCATTGCCTCGAATGGACAAGTTGGTAAAACAATGGAAACTAGTATCCCGCAATATAGACCGTTAATTACCTCTACAATTATTCCAGAGAGGCAAATTGAGATTATCTTGCATATTTCTAATTTTCATCACCGACAAGGAGGGCTTTGGTATTCTATTCTGATTGGATATGAAGATACAATTCGAGAGATTCGGGAGAGAAATTTACTTTTAGATTTTTTTCTTTTGGGAAGCATTTTGATTATGGGGATATACCATATTACCCTCTTTACTCTCAGACGAAAAGACAAATCTCCTCTTTTATTTGCCCTTTTTTGTTTTGTTATTATTTTGCGACTTCTTAGTTTCAATGAAAAATATTTAAGTCATATTTTTCCTGATATTCCTTTTGCACTCTCTAGTAAAATTGAATACTTGAGTTATTATATGGCAGTTCCGCTCATGAGTAATTTCCTTTATTCTATTTTCCCGGATGAATTTAATGAAAAAATTCTTAAATTAATTTGGATTGTCTCTTTATTATTTTCGGGTCTTGTTGCCGTTACGGATATTCGTACTTATTCTCAGACTGCAACTATCTTTCATAGTTTTACCTTATGTTCTCTTAGTTATTTTATTTATGTAATTATACTTTCTATTTTGAACAAAAGAGATGGAGGTAAAACAATATTAGTCGGTATGTTTTTAATAATATTTGGAACTGCAAATGATATTTTATTTTCTATGGAAATTATCCATACTGAGTACATTATTCCCCAAAGTTTATTGGGATTTATACTCTCCCAGTCTATTATTTTATCTATTCGATTTTCAAAAGCGTTTCATCAGGTAGAAAATCTTACAAAAAATCTTTCTGAACTGAACAATGAATTGGAAGCTAAAGTGATTATGCGAACTGCCGAGTTAAATTCTGCTATGAGTGTTATCAAAAAAGATCTTTTAGTTTCTCAAAATATCCAAAGTAAAATTTTCCCAGAGAATATACAAATAATAAATGGACTTCTAATCTATAATCGATATATTCCAATGATTGAGGTTGGTGGAGATTTTTACGATATTCTTTCTCTTTCTGATAGTGTTACTAGAGTGCTTATCGCGGATGCTACTGGACATGGAGTGCAGGGTGCATTAATTACAATGTTGATTAGAAGTGAGTATAAACTTTTGGGACCTACAACGGCAAATCCCGCTTTGCTGCTCGAGAAAGTGAATAATATTTTCTTTAAAAATTATTCCAATTTAGGTATTCTTTTTACTTGTTTTATAATAGATATTGATACAAATACGGGAGAATTGCAATATGCCTCTGGGGGACATCCTGAGCAAATATTAGTTTCTGATTCTGAGATGACATTACTTAAAGGACGCGGGCGCATGATTGGACTAGTGCCTGAGTCGATTTATGAACTACGAAAATCTTCTTTTCGAAAATCAGATAAACTTTTTTTATTTACAGATGGTATTTTTGAGGAATTTAATCGTAGACAGGAAGTTTTTTCAGAAGAACGTTTGTATAAAATTTTGAATTCGAATTGGAGTAACCCATTAAAACAAATCGTGGAAAATACATTAGCAGAATTGACGGAGTTTATGGATGGTGGGAAGATGAATGATGATATTACTTTTATGGGCATTGAAAGATTGGGGGATAATTAATGTTAGGTTTTATTACAGGTTTATTTTATGCAAATGCATTAGAATGGTTTGCTCATAAATACCTTTTGCACGAGGAAGGTAAAAAAAAAGATAGCTTTTGGAGGTTTCACTGGGCAGATCATCATAAGCTGGTTCGACAGAATGATTTTAAGGATATTTCATATACGCAAAGTTTATTAGAGTGGAATCCTCAGAGTAAAGAAATGGTTGCTCTTACTCTTGCGGGTGTTGCTCATTTACCTCTATTCGTTATTTTTCCTGGTTTTGTTTCCGGTCTTTTTACTTCCGGGGCTTATTACTATTATGTGCATAAGAAATCTCATTTGGAGCCGGACTGGGCAAGAGAAAATCTTCCATGGCATTATGACCATCATCTCGGACCAGACCAGGATAAAAACTTTTGTGTAACTTTCCCGTTATTCGATTATGTAATGGGAACTCGCGTAAAATATTTGGGAACGGAAAAAGAATTAGAAGATAGAGTGAGAAGGCAATCTAAATTAGCCACAGCTTAGTATGAGAAAGAATAAAAATAAAACGAAAGAACGGATATTAAAAGTTGCTATGGAGCTAATTTACGAAAAGGGTTTTAGTAATACCTCCGTTCAAGATATTTTGGACAAATGTAAACTTACTAAACCAGCTTTTTATTATTACTTTCCATCAAAAGATTATCTAGGAATAGAATATCTAACCAAACAGGAAGAGTTAAATCGAGAGTATCTGCTTGCAATTATGAATTCAAGTAAAACTCCCGAGGACTTTGCAGCCAAGTGGGTAAGTGTAATTAAGAAATGGAGCAAAGTAAAAAAATACAACGGCTGTCCGTTTGTAAATTTTCTAAACCAGTTAGATATTAGTAATACTAAATTTAACTCAAAGTTCAAAGAGATTGAATTGAGTTGGACATCACTCTATAAAAAATATTTGCAGGAACAAAGCGAGAAAGGTTTAATTGATAAAAACACTGACTTGGATAAAGCTGCTCGTAAAATGGCTCTGATTTATGAAGGTTCTATCAATCTTTGGAAGATGAGTCGAGATAATAAATACCTAGATTTTATGGGTGAAGAATTAATAGAACTAATGATTTCACTTAGAGGGAAAAAATGAAATATACCGTGATAGGCTTACTATTTTTTGGGTTACTCGTTGTTACCTTTAATTATACAATTGTAGAAAAAACAAATACTGACTTAATTTATCCCTATCGGATGAAATTGTACTATACTCGTATAGATGGTCTTAGAGAAGGAACAGAGGTTTCTGTAAAAGGTGTGGACTTTGGGTTAGTGCAACAAATAAAAAAAGTTCCAGTTGAAGATGTTCCCGATCAAAGATTTTTAGAACCAGGAAAATCTCATGCGATTGAGTTAACTTTGATTATGAAAGAACCAGTCACTCTCTGGGAAAATTATGAAGTTAAATTCAAAAACAAAACTAGTTTTTCTGGACGAAGTATTGATATAGAGCCAGGAAATTTTCAAGATGATAAAAGCACTTTCTTTAAACCAATCTATCCAAAGGATGGAAATGTTCCCAACCATTCTCCTTCTGCAAAGTTTTATGATGATTTTTTTATCGCATCTCATAACACTTTAGAAGAAAATCGTCCTGATATTCGTAGAACAATGATTAACCTCCGAGAACTTTCTTTTAAGCTAAGAGCGGATAAGGGCGCTTTACCACAACTGACAAATACGGATATTGCCTATAATAATCTTTTAGACACATCGGTCGATGCAAAAATCTTACTGAAAGAATTCAGGCGTTACCAAGAAGGAGTTAGAGAATCAGATACTATATTTATTCCTTTTTCGTTAGTTCTTTACAGGCAACTGGTTGGCTCTATTTATGGAAATGAGTATTAATTAAACATGACACATAGTATTAACTAATAAATCATATAAAAATTCACCAGTTATTTCTCCCGGAACAATTACTCGATATGCGCCATTTTTGAGGAGTGTCTTCTTTTGGTGCATTTCATCTACCGTCATAATGAACTTAGCCTCTGGTGCTAATTTTTTGAGCTGTTCTAATAGACGATGATTCGTAATCCCTTTTAAAAATACATCAGAAATGGAGCAGATAACTATTGAGGCATGATGAATACCTATATGGTGTAGAGTATCCGGGTGCGCCAAATCGGCATATTCCCATTTAAATCCTTTTTCTTGTAGCAAATTCTTATTAGCCGGATTATAATCTACAATTAAAATTCGTTTTGCCATTCCGGGTGTTATACCAGAAATATTATTCACTAAGTGTTGTCCGATTCTAAAATATCCAAGAAGTACTACATCTCTTTTAATTTCGTCATCGTTATCTTCTACACCTACCGCTTCTGATTTTTTATCCGAAATTCCAAATAAATGTAAACCCCTAAGTAAAAAACCAGCGATCTGATGATTAAATAGAATTAGATAGGTAGATAATACGGAACTTAAAATCATAGAATTTAGAATAAGCGATCTGACTTCGTTAGTTACATGTGAATGCACTTGACCGAGTGCAATTATAACTAGCGCAAACTCACTGATTTGCGACAGATTTAGAGAGGTCACGAGTCCATTTCGTAGCCCACGTTTTGCTAAAAATACGACAGGCGCAATAGAAAGTAAACGGATTAGTATTACAAAAAATACTACAATGAATGCCATTCCTATCATTGGAATAGAAGGAATTTCTACTTTTAATCCAAGAGCAACGAAAAATAAAGTTACAAAAAAATCCCTAATTCCAATCAGTTTTGAAATTACATCCGTTCCATACGGATAAGCGGCAATGCTCATACCGGCAATCAATGCTCCCATCTCTTTGGATAATCCAACTTCACCTGCAATCCCACAAATAATAAAACACCAAGATATAGAAGTTAACATTACTAACTCAGGTCGATTTGCACAGGCTTCATAAATATATTTTAATACATAGCGACTAATGACAAATGCACAGACAAGAATGATAAATATTACCCCAATAGACTGCAAAATCTTTAAAATTTCTGGGGATAATAGATTAGGCTGTAAACCCATAAATAGAATTGCCCAAATATCCTGTAATACGAGAACACCTATTGTAAGTTTACCGGAGACCGTACTAATTTCTACTTTATCTTGTAATAATTTTACAACGATCAAAGTAGAACTAAGAGATAGTGCGACACCAATATAGAGTAGGTCAAAATTTCCATTTCCTATTTTATAACCCAGAAAAAAGAAAAAACCCATACTCAAACTTACACAGAGTAAAAATTGTAGAACACCAAGGGCAAACATTGATTTGCCCATTTTGGCAAGCTCTGTTAGATTAATTTCAAGACCGATAATAAATAGTAAAAGTATTAATCCAATTTCTGAAATAAGTTCGATACTTTCTGCACTTGTAACCAGACCAAAACCCATCTGTTTTCCAAGAATTACTCCACCTAAAATATAACCTAAAATCAAAGGTTGTTTTAAAACTCTAGCGATATGAGATAAAATTGTTGCGAAAATAATTCCGAGTGCTATATCTTTAAGTAAACTGATGCCATGGTGCTCCATTAATTCGTCTCTTCTCCATCGAAATTATATATTTTTTGATTTCCTGATGATTTTTGAAATCTAGTGCCTAGTTTTCTTCCATTATAAGGATTGTAATAGGTAATTGAATCTATGAAATCATACAATAAAAGAGAATCACCGGATAATTGAACGTTAGCCTTTGCTAATTTTGGGATTCCAATTTTCCATAATTGTTTTCCAGATTTAAGATCTATCGCCAAAAGATTGTTAGTCGTAGCCAGATACAAAGTGTTTTTATCAACCGCTGGATGAGGAAGAATTGTGCCTGTTAAAGGAACTTTCCAGATTAAAGAGCCATTATCCGCACTTAGACAATAGAAATTTCCATCTGCATCTCCAAAAAAAACTTTATCATTGAATACTACAGGATTTGTGTTGATCTTAGAAGTTGTTAGGTGTAACCATTTTCTTGCCCCATGTTTTTGCGTCACAGAATAGATATTTCCATCCGTACTACTAAATACAATCTGTTCTTTATTTGCAGATGCGGATGACAATACTTCACCTGCAGTATTGTATTTCCAAACAATCACTCCCGTATTTTTATTTAGAGCGTATAACGCACCATCTTTCGACCCGAAGATAACTCGATCATCTAAGATGAGTGGACGTGAAAAAATTCCAGCTCCTAGAGTTCGTTTCCATTTTATTTTTTTGGAAGGAGAGACTTCTTCGCAGTAAAAATCTCCCAAACTATTTCCATAGTATTTATAACCGCCATCAATTTCAAATAATTCCTCTTCTGAATGATTCAAAAGTAGGTTACAACTTTTCGCGGCAGTGCAGTCGAAATTATACGCAAACTCAGACGGTAATTTTTCTGGGTCTGAATAAATCTCTAAATTGAATAATAGAACAAAAATAATAGGAAATACAAACTTCACAAAAACCCTCCAAAATTCATACAGCAATTTAAAAAGTATAGGCTGCAATATAATTTCATTATCGTCAATTTTCTTATCCTCTTTCTCATAAATTATGTCTTAGAACCAGCTTGTTTCGGTAAGGGAATCAAATAACTACCACAGAGTGCTTTGTTTGTTCAGTATTAGAGTCACTTAACGATGAATAGCTTAGCTGAAGGGCGCTAGCGGCAAGTTATAAATTAAGAAAGAGAGAAGAAGGATTAATCGCGAAAGCACGAAGAAAAAATTTGTTTTGATAAACTCCTTAGTAAACTCTGTGCCCTTCGTGGTGAAAAACCTTAAGAGCATAAGGTGAGTTAATCACTCTTAATCACCTGATTCTCATTGATGAAACCAATGTATTCAGAGAAAAATCTTTTTGCGGTTAATCCATAGAATCCGTTTTTGCGATTGAGTTTTGCGATTTTAAATAAAGTATTCCATTGTTGGTAAAGAGTTTTATATGCATAAAAAAAAGTATATTTTCGATCATATATATGAGTCGATTCTGCTTCACTTCCATTGACTTCTAGAATTTTAAAATATTTTCCATTGACTAATGCGTCTTTGTCTTTGAATTTAACATCCATTCTACCAAAATCATATCCTTTTACGGAATCACAAATTTCCTCAAGCACCTGTAAGGTTTTATCCTGGATGTCTTCTAATCCGTCTTCAAAAATTGCCCCCTGGCAATGATTTCCAGTGTTACAAATTCTATATTTTTCTCCTAGTGGAATGATTTTTTCTAGATTCCTTTTGTTTTTTTCAAAATAGGTATTTGCCATATACTTGGCTCTAGAATCAGATAAAATTAATTCGGCTAAGTTTGATTTACCGTTACCGAGTAAGTTTGGAAGTATTTTTCGGGTAATTGATGTTATCCTTCCCTTTTTTTCGGTTGGAATTTTTATCCAAAATATACCATATTCGAGTGGGTAATCAATATATTCCTGAATTAAAAAAGCCCGTGTGCATACTTGTGTATAGGACAATAAGTCTACTTGGTTTCGAATGATTTTAAATCCATTTCCTCTATGTCCTTTATCCGGTTTGCAGATAAATGGGTAATGAATATTATTCTCCTGAAGTAAAATTCTAATAGAATCTAGATTTCTATTTTTATTATCTGGAATTAAAACTGTTTTTGTCACATAATCCGGAAAATGAAAAAACTTGGAAATCATATCAAATTTAGAATCAAAAGCCATTCCGCCAAAGGTAAAACAAGGATTTACCGCAGATATAGCAGTTGGACTTATTCTGTATTTAATTAGGAATAAAATATAATACAATACAATCGGGATATAGAATATCGTGGCTGGCCAGAATTCCCAATAACGATAAGAAATATATTGGTAGAATTTGATTTTTATTTGCTGTAAAATTGAATTCAAAATAATTCCATTAGATTTTGTATTTGTTTACATTTTCCTTAAGATAGGTTTTAAGTAAATGAGACTTTTACTTTATATTCAGATTTTTCGAATTAAAATTAATTGCTAGAAAATAGTGTTAGTCTACTTTCGTAAGAAATGTCATCAAAGGTAAAATTAGTTTGGAAGAATATTAGTGAAATCGGTTTATCTTCCGAAGAAATTCTTCTTACCAAATCGAGTTCTGTTTTATATTGTAATCGTTTTACTTTATTTATCGCATTTCTATTGCTCCTAAATTCCTGCATGGAAACCTTTAACGGTTTATTTCTTTATTCCGGTTTAGATCTTTTATTAATTCTATTTTTATTTCCAGTTTTCTTTTTAAATTTTTTAAGGAAATATACTCTTGCGAGTATTTATTTACTTACCTATTCGAATATAAGTATTTTCCTTTTAGATTCTGTTCAGGGAAAAGATTCAGGGAATTATATGCTCTATCTAAATGTAATGCTTATGAGTTTTTTTGTATTTCATGCATCAGATAGATTTTTTATTTTAATAAACTTTATGCTGTCGAGCATACTTATGATTATCCTAGAGGCAACCAATCATTCTCTTTTGTTAGACGAAGCCTTACAGGAGAGTGATAGGGTTCACTTGTTTTATATTACTTTATTTTCAAGTGTGAGTTTTATGATTTTTTCAATTCATAATATTGTATCTATCCGCACCAAAATCGAAAATCAACTTCATATAGAAAAACAAAATCTGTCATCCATTTTTAATTATAACCTAATGGGAATTGCGCTCTTAGATAAATCAGGCTGTATACTATCCTTTAATATTAATTTAGAGAATACGATTAAAAAAATATCCCATTTGAAAATTGTAGCCGGCACGGATTTTACTTCTTATCTTCCTCAATCGGAAAAGGCGAACTTCAAACATTACTTTAACTTAGCTCTCGTTGGAAAAAGAATCGGAATAGAAAAAAATAGTAAGGCAGAGTCTGGTTCGTTTTGGTTTGATATTACATTTAGTCCAGTGCTTGATTCCAATCAAAATGTAGAAAATATTATATTTACTTTAATTGATATTACTATAAGAAAGAATTTAGAAATAGAGGCTCAGAATGCAAAAGAAAAAGCTGAGGCGGCTAATATTGCTAAGTCGCATTTTTTATCTTCCATGAGTCATGAAATTAGAACCCCTATGAATATGATAATTCAGAAAAGTGCAATTTTATTAGAAACCAACCCCAGAGAGAAGCAGGTAAGTCAGTTAAATATTTTAAAATATTCCGCTGAAAATTTACTCGTGCTTATTGATGATATTTTAGATTATAATAAAATAGATGTAGGGAATTTGAAAATTGAAGAAATTGAATTTGATATTTATCAATTGCTTTACTCAATAAGAGATTTCCATATACCACGATTTCATGAAAAGGCTTTAAACTTTCGCTTTTTTGTAAGTGAGGATTTGCCCAA
The DNA here is from genome assembly GCA_017996175.1 of Leptospiraceae bacterium. Lineage (GTDB taxonomy): Bacteria > Spirochaetota > Leptospiria > Leptospirales > Leptospiraceae > UBA2033. Next base: position 103,511 of record JAGOHK010000003.1, on the reverse strand, counting down.
GTTTGTAAAATCCGATCCTACACGAATAAAACAGATTATTATGAACTTACTCAGCAATGCAATCAAATTCACTCAAGCGGGAGAAGTTTCATTTGAAGCAATTGTAGTGGATAACGGAGATATGTCGACTACCGTTCAGTTTTCAGTAGCTGATACAGGTATTGGAATTCCGGCTGATTTAGTCGATACAATTTTTCAAGATTTTACCCACGGTAGTGTTGCAATCAATCGTAAGTATGGAGGTGCCGGATTAGGTCTCGCACTCGCAAAAAAATTATTAGTATATTTTAAGAGTTCTATTCAAGTTGAAAGCAAATTAGGAAAAGGGTCTAGATTTTATTTTAGAATTACGTTTCCTGTTATGCCAATTGTAGAAAGCCAAATCTGATTAAAATGTTTAATTCACTTTGGCAAAAAATAATCTTTGTAGGGATAAAGAGTGATTATTCTCAATCATTGGTTTTAAAAATTACTAATACCAATCGACTTTTATTTTTAGTATTTCTAGTGGGAATTGGAAATTTTATCTTAGACTCTTACAAGGCTTTATTTGAGTATTGCTTATTTGATTTAGCAGCTACTATTTTTGTACTGTTTTTGTTCTGTTTAAATTACTTTTCTTTGCATAAACTTTCTCGTCATTTGTTTATGGTATTTTTAAATTTAATTGTATTTATCGCAGCATCTGTTGATGGGAGAAATACAGGACTATTGTTATTTTTCCTGCCACTTATGCTTGTGGGAATCTTTGTAATTGGAATAGAAGAAAGAAAAAATCTAAACTTTTATATTTTTTTATCAGTTATTCTCTTGTTAGTTGTTATTCTTACAGACTATAATTTATTTTTAGAAGAAAAACTTTCTAAAGATGAAGTCCAATTTCTTTTTTGGGAGTCTACTGTAAACTTAATTACATTTACCGCTTATGGATTGTACAATATAATCGAGATTAACCGCAAAATGGAAATTCATCTTTTAAAGGAGAAGGCTAACTTAGATGCAATTTTTAACAGTAGCCTTTTTAATATTCTTCTTTTAGATAAGAATAGAAAAATTCTAGCATTTAATAATCTTGCCTCAAGTTTTATAAAAAATGGATATGATAGGATATTACAGATAGGAGATGATGCGTTAGACTATATAGCAACAGAAGATAGAAATGAGTTTCTTCATATTTTCCAGAAAGCACTGAATGGACAAGTTATTCATTTGGAAAAAAAAATAAAATCTAAATTAGGTGAAGTTTGGTATGAAATTCATTTTTCTCCCAAACTAAACGAAGTCTATCAAATTGATGGGATTATTTTTTCAGCGATTGAAATTACGCAAAGAAAAAAATCGGAAATAGCGATTCGTTTAGGGCGACGAAGAGCAGAAGCGGCTAATATTGCTAAGTCTCTTTTTTTATCTACTATGAGTCATGAAATTAGGACTCCTATGAATGCAGTGATTGGTATGACTGGAATTTTACTAGAAGATAACCCAAGAGATGATCAGATCCAGAATCTTAAAATACTAAAAGTTTCATCTGAAAACTTATTGGTACTTTTAAATAATATTTTAGATTTCAATAAAGTGAATTCAGAAAAAGTCGAGATGGAGGAAATTGAGTTTAGTCTTACACAATTTGTTTCTACTATTTCTAATTTTTTTTCTCCTCTTATACAAGATAAGTCGATTAGTTTTATTGTGAAATATGATGAGCGAATTCCTACGATCATCATTGGAGACTCAGTAAGACTTTCTCAGATAGTAACAAATTTAATAAGTAACGCTATTAAATTTACAAAGGAGGGTCATATTTGTTTCGAAGTGCAACTCGAAGAGGAAGAGGCGGAGTTTGTGAACGTTGGTTTTTCGGTTCAGGATACTGGAATTGGAATTTCCGAAAAGAGTTTTCATTCTATTTTTGAAAATTTTTCAAACACAAAAAGGGAGACAACTGAGAAGTATGGGTTCACTGGACTTGGACTTGCGATAACAAAGAAGTTACTCGAGTTTCAAAATAGTAATCTATTCGTTGAGAGTGAACTTGGCAGGGGATCGAAGTTTTATTTTACAATAAAGTTTAGACGATTGAAAGACTCAAAGAATGTTGAACTTTCGCTTGATAAAAGAAAGGGAATATTTGAAACTGATTTACTAAATGGAGTACGTCTTTTACTAGTCGATGATTATCCAATTAATCAAATTGTGGTTTCAGAATTTTTAAGTAAATGGAATGTTGTTATTGATTCTGCGGATAATGGCATACAAGCTTTAGAAAAAATTGAAAACAGTAATTATGATATAATTCTTATGGATTTGCAGATGCCTGATTTAGATGGTTACGAAACAACCAGAAGAATCCGTGCAATGGAAAATTCAAAAAATAGTAAAATTCCGATCATTGCAATTACTGCATCTAGCATATCAGAAATCAAGGAACAAGTTTTAGATGCAGGTATGAACGATTGTATAGCAAAGCCGTTTGAACCAGAGGACTTATTTACTAAACTTATCAAGTATACGGAGAATAAGCATGAGTAACCACATAAAGACACTAATTCTATTAATTTTAATTTTTCCAATGATTTTAATTTCTAATTCAGATCCATGTTCAAAGCTGAAAGAGGAAGTGGAAAAGTTATCTTGCTATAAAAATGAGTATGAGAAAAAAGATAAAACACTAAACGAGGTTTATAAAAATCTTCGCAAAAAAATAGGTAAAAACCTTGCGAAAGAAATGAAATTAGAATCGAGAGTTTGGATAAAACACAAGGAAGATTTTTGTATACATCCAATTTATACGCAAGACAGCGAATCAGAGAAAAAAAATTCGAGTCATTATTCCTGTTTGAATGAGTTTACAGAAGATAGAATTTTTTATCTAAAAAAAGCTTATGGTCGTGAAAATGTTAAGTCCGGTTTGGTCGGAGAGTACCAAGATGGGCTGGGAGGACAAATTCTAATCAATCAAAATAAGGGTCAGAATACTTTTTTAATTTCAGTTGTTCGCGGACCAACTGTCCATGTTGGTCAAATCGGCGGAGAACTAAAAGTAACCCAAAAGGAATATAAATGGAAAGATAAACAAGACGGAGAGAATTGTGAATTGAATTTTACTTTTTCAGATTATACTGTGAAAGTAAAAGAAATAGATTGTGCCTCATTCCATGGAGCAAACGCTTACTTTGATGGGACTTATCGAAAAATAAAATAAAGATTCTTCGACTTGACTATCGGCTTTGTTAAAATAAGTTAGAGAAATATTTTTAATACCAACTAATAGGATGTAACCACTATGAGACCATTTCATTTTTTTGCAAAGACTTCCCTGATTTTAGTTTTATTTTTTTTATTCAATGGTTGTGCTTTGCTCGATCAATTTTTAGCAGGGGAAAAGAAACCAACGTTTTCTTTAAAGAGTGTAGATATAACTAAAATTACTTTAGAAAATATTTCTTTAAAAGTTTTAACAAGTGTGAAAAATCCTTATCCAGTCAATTTACCAAAATCTCTTTTGGATATGAATGTAATGATAGAAGGAACAAGTTTTGCCAAATTTTCTAAGATGGATCTTGGTACTATTGAAGCGAGTTCCAGTAAAGATTTACCTGTAGACGTTGTACTTAAATATTCTGATCTAATGGATATTTATAAAAAAGTTCCAGGCAAAGAGTTGTTAAATGTTAAACTCGATGGAATATTAAATGTTCCTGTACCAGAAAAATTTCAACTAGCAGGACAAAAATCTTTTGATTTTCCGTTTTCTCAAAATAAACAAATTCCTGCTGTGTTACCGGATATTGATATTCGTAATTTTAAAATTATCAAACCCGAAACAACTGGTTTAGGAAGCAGTGCAAAAGATGGCGCAACAGCCGCAGCATCAAGTTATTTAGATGGGCTTTTAAGTGGAAAAAAGGGAAGTGTTGGATCTGCAGCGCAAGCAGGACTAGCCAATTCAAATGTGGAAGTTGCTACTGAATTTGACATCGCACTTACAAATAAAGCTGCATCAGCACTTAAATTCAAAGATTTAAAATATGATCTAGACTTGAATGGAGAAAAATTTCTATCAGGAATACCGAGTGAAATTATTAGTAACGGGAAAGAATCCATAGTTAAGGTTAAGACGAGTTTTCCTCTCAAGTCTGTTTCCAGTGGGATTGCAGATGCAATTCAGAAAAGAGGATCTGACTTTAAACTAAAAGGTTTATCTGGACTTAGTGTGCCTGGAATTCCGGATGACCAGATGAAATTCGATTATGACAAAAAGGGAACTTTTAAGTGGTAGTTGCAAAAATTACTAACTAATTAAAGAAAATCGCTTGAAAAAAAAAGCAGATAGGAATAAAAGCTAAAGCTTATGTTATACACTAATAAAGAATTGGAAACTAACTTTCCGCTTTCTGAGAGAATGAAGTTAGAAAAACTCAAAGCGCAAAGTTCTCCTGTCTACTGGATGAATGAATATATTGCCGCAAGTATTTCGGGAGCGACTGACGTTACTAGTTTGGTTGGCTACTCAAAGAATGTGACCGAACAATTAGAATCTGTTTATCAAGATATAGAACCTTTTCTAAAGAAAACAAATGATATTCAAGAACTTGCGGGATACATTCAATCCTTGGAAGAACAAGTCGAAGACTTATACAAAGAAAAAGAAGAAGCAATCCATTCTTTTGAGGGTGTTTATTCCATTGCCGATTTAGTGAATCTTGCGAAAGGTATGGAAGAACAATTAAAATCTTTGTACTCCGAACGCGAAAAATCAGAGTCATAATACAAAATAAAAGGAGTAATTAAATGGAAGATTATGCAAAAGGAATATTATACAATTTGGGTTACCTGTCTCGTGACCAGGCTGATGGAGCTGACTTTGGGATTATTAAAGTAGATGACAATGGAGTTATTTTGATGTACAATCGTTATGAATCCGAATTAGCTGGAGTTCCAGTTCATAATGCAGAAGGAAAAAACTTTTTTACGCAAGTTGCGATTTGTACAAATAATCGTTTATTCTATGGCAGATTCAAAGACGGAATTGCAAAGGGGCATTTAGACGTTTCGTTTAATTATGTGTTTACCTACAAAATGAAACCGACCAACGTAATCATCCAACTTTATAGGGATCAGCCTACTTCTACCAATTGGATTTTTGTCAAAAAGAGATAATTTTGCTCTCTCAATTAAAAAGTCTGATAGATATTTACAATCGGTATAGGGATAATAATATTATCCTTCATCTGATTGAGGATAATCCTGATTTAACGGAAAGGCAGATTTTGGAATTGAAATACAGTACAAAAGTAAAAACTCGTGCGCTCGGAGCTATTATTAAAATGAATAAAGATTCCGAGCCAGAAGAGATTAATTCTGCTATTCGGAATTTTTGGTTTGAATTAAGAAGTGAATGGATTCGTCATAATATGATCAATAATTATAATATGGTAACGTACGGTCATGCAGATCAAGTGAGTGTAATGCAATCAGCATTTGTCTCCGGAATGATTGGGGAATTGGAGACATTGATTCCTCAATCGGACTTAACGCAAATGGAAGAGATTATGGTCAAAATTCAATATAGCGGTGGCAATTAGATTATAGTTCGGATAGGAACATATTGATTTTTTCTAACTGATCCTGACTCGTTGAAAGATCTTTTGCTTTGAGCAAATCCTCCTTAGCCTCTTGTTTCTTTCCAGAAAAATAATACGAAATTCCACGGCAGTAAAGAACAGAGCCTTTTTTATTTTCAGGATATTTTTCCATATAGCTAGTCCAGATTGAAATTGCCTCTTGAAATTTTTTTTCTTGAATTTGGATAATTCCAAGCAAAAAAAGTGCATCTGGTTTTTTGTCTTGGTTTTCTGCATCCTTTGCGTTGTAGGATTTTAAAAAGAATTCTGACGAGTCTTTAAAATTTCCGTTTCTATAATAAAATAATCCTAAGTTGTAATTTGAAAGTACGCTATTGGGAGATTGTTTTTGTTCAGATAATAATCCTGATTCAATATCTTTTTTGGTGTAAGCTTCTTGTAATTTTGCGACAAGTGTTGTGTTATCTGGCATACCGGTGATTTTATCAATTAGGTATCCATTTTTATCCAGAACTAAAATGGTTGGATAACCACGAACGGAAAATTTGGAAACCAAATCCTGCGATAAGTCGCCGTTGATTCTCACTGTGATAAATTTTTCTAATTCAGCGGATACATCTTTCATGGGAAAAACATTTTCCTCTAATTGTTTACAGTAAACACACCAATCTGTATACAAATCAATAAAGATCGGTTTATTTTCTATTCGAGCTTTCTCCATTGCTTTATCCAAGGACAGGAGCCATTTTGTTTCCGCGAAAATAGGGAAGGAAAAAAATAGAGTGAGTAAAATAGGGATAATTCGAAACATGGAAAATACCTCGTTAGCAGTCAGCCATCTACAATATTAGAGATTCATTTTTAAAAAGAAACCTAAAAATCTCATAAAATAGATAGAAAATACAAGCTAACTTAGAGGAAATTATATAAAATAACTGATGTTATGTAAAAATGGGTAAATTATGAAATTTCTAGAAGAATTAGAAGAATTATTAAAGAAAAGAAAATTGGAATTACCTGAAAAATCTTATACGGCTGATTTATTTCGAAGGGGAATTGATCGAATCCTAAAAAAAATCGGAGAAGAAGCAGGCGAAGTAATCATCGCCGCAAAAAATTCCGACGAACAAGAACTCATTCACGAAGTTGCAGATTTACTCTTCCATTTACAAGTATTACTTGTGGATAAAAATATACCAATTTCGAAAGTGGAAGACGAATTAAAAAAACGTCACCAGACCGAAAAATAATGATTTGCTAATATTTTAAAATAAAATCACTTATCTATAACCATGCTATTTAACACTTTTCTATTTCTAATTTTTTTCTTAATCGTATATATACTTTATCATTACACCTCTGAAAAATTCAGAAAACCAATCCTATTTGTAAGTTCCATGGTATTTTATGGGAGTTGGGATATTATCAATTTTGATTCAGTAATTCCTAAGTTTCTGATTCATTTTATGAGTGTAATTACGATTAACTTCTTATTCTTAAAATGGATGGAACAAAAACAAACAAAGGAAGAGAAAAAATTCCCTCTTACACTAGCAATTATCTTTAATATTCTAAATATTGCATTTTTTAAATACTTTTATTTTTTAGCTGAGATTATAGGTACAGTAATTGGTCAGCCGGACTTGAGGTCACAAGCAATGGGGAAAGTTCATATTATCCTCCCGATTGCGATTAGTTTTTATACATTTCAGATCATTGCGTATTTAGTAGATTATTATAGGGGAGTGATTCAGGAAAAGACATCTTATCTTGATTTTTCTATCTTTATTTTATTCTTTCCACAACAACTAGCGGGTCCGATTTTACGGGCTAATGAGTTTATGCCACAACTTCAGACTAAGAGAAGTTTGACTGACGAGCAGGTACTTTCTGGTATAACTTTAGTTGGATTTGGACTTTTGAAAAAAGTAGTACTCGCAGATTCTATTGCAAGACTTTTAGACCCTGTTTACGCCAATCCTTCTGCCTATTCCGGTCAAGCAATCCTATGTGCATTAACTGGATTTTGTTTTCAACTCTGGGGAGATTTTTCTGGGTATAGTGATATTGCTCGTGGATGCGGAAAGTTATTAGGATTTGAATTGCCCAAAAACTTTGTAGGACCTTTTTTCTCTCAGAGTTTTAAAGAGATGTGGACAAGATGGCATATAACGTTATCTAGTTTTTTAAGGGATTATATCTATTTTCCGCTCGGAGGAAGTAAGGGGAGTAGTTTTAGAACTGATATAAATAATTTAATTACTATGTTCATTGCAGGAATCTGGCATGGGGCTAATTGGAATTATCTGGTATGGGGAATTGTGATTGGATTTTCGCTTATGTTTGAGAGAAATGTTTTAGTCAGATCTAAGTTTTGGACAGAAAGTAAAACTAAGTTTGCAATGAGTTTTAGATGGGTAGTCCTCATACTCTTTTGGTTTTTACTCGCGGATATTTTTAGAGCATCCAGTCTTTCTGACCTAGGGCTTATGTATAAAAATGTATTTCATTGGGTCAAGGGAGAAAAAATATTTTACGAGGAGTTCGGATACTTAATTGTTTTAGCTTTTCTTTTACATTGGGTGGAGTACAAACCAGAGATAGTGACTGGCAAAATTAAACGCCCTCTTTTGGCGATTGTGGTTTCGTCTGTCGTTTTTCTTTTTATGATGACATCCCTTTCGAATAGACAAGTGCAGTTCTTTTATTTCCAATTTTAATTATATGAAACTATTACCCTTAAAACTATTTTTGTTTTTATTTCTCTTAGACAAACTCTTTCTTATCCCAGCGGTTAAGAACATATTTGTGCAAAACCTGGTGAACTCTTATGAAATGGTGCACGGTCTTCATGTAAAAAAGAATCTCATTTTCGAGGAGGATTTTAAGAAAAGTGGGAAGACGAAGAAAATTTATTTCATAGGAACTTCGCGAAGTGAGAATTACGGAGAAGTAACTGATGAAGAAATAAAAATAAATCCATATATAAAGAATAAAGAAGAATTGCTACAATGGGCGGTCAACTCTCTTTTCTCCATTCGAGCAGGCTCCCCTCTTTTGCTCTTTGGCTCTGCGGATTTTTTTCTGAAACAAAATATCCCTGCCGATATAATTGTCATTGAAACTTCTTTTCCTACTTTTAATCATCAGAACAAGTTTGTAGATAGAAATCAAATCTATGATATGGAGTTAAAATTCTTTTGGGATAATCTTCGATTTTTTACAAATAGTGAAATCATCAATTATATTTCTGCAAAAGTTTTTGTGTTAAATTATTTTAACGTACAATGGAAATCTGTTTTCTCTAAGAAGAATTCTCTTGAAGAAGCTGAAATCAAAAAAATGGTCGATGCAATCACTGAACTAAAGCTAATGGAAGAAGCAAAACAAAAGAAAAATGCAAAGGGAACAATAGTTCTGATTCATCCTGGGGATTATCAGGAGTTTGCGGAACCGAGTGAACATCTAAAGGCTAACAAGGAGTATATTCAATATCTACTTCAAATGTTTTATTCCAATTATAAAGGACATCATAAAAAATATATGCTGATGATGGAAAAAATTGCAATTGAGGGAAAGGTAAGAGGAATTAAGGTCGTTTTTTATAAAACTCCTGTTCATCAAAGTTTGACCGAGGCGACTAAGGGTTTTAGGACTCAAGAATTAGTCTGGGAAAAAGAGATGCAAGAGATAGCTCAAAAACACGATGCAAAATTTATCAATTTAGAAAATGAAAGTAGAGTGTCTTGTAGGTATTTTAGAGATGTATCTCACCTATCTCAAATTTGTTTTCCTGAAGTCATTGAAATGATAATCGATGCAACCACCAATAAATAGAAATTTTTACTTTGTCAGAATTGTATTCCATTGAAAATAAGAATATTACTCTAATTGAATTCGTACAGATTTTAGAAAAAAAAACCAAGGTTAATCTATCTTCCAGCTCTCAAAAAAAAGTTCTGACTTCAGAAAAATTTCTTGAGTCCCTACTTCGTAAGAAGGTGTTAATATATGGAATTAATACAGGCTACGGTCCACTGGCTACTACCCATATACCTCTCGAACAAACAAATGAATTACAAAAAAATCTAATCTATCATCTGGCAACAGGAGTTGGGGATGATTTTTCGGAGATTCATGTGAGAGCTTTGTTATTTGCTAGAATTATATGCTTATCAAAGGGATATTCTGCAATTCGGTTGAGTTCACTTGAACATTTAATTCAGTTTTTTAATTTAGAGATTTATCCCTGTATACCTCGCTTGGGAACTGTTGGTGCTAGTGGTGATTTGACTCCACTTGCTCATTTGAGCCTTGCTTTGATAGGAGAATCCAATGTTAAGTATAAAGGTAAAATTTTGAATTCGAAAAAAGCGATGAAGTTAGTCAACTTAAAACCTTTAAAGTTAGAAGCAAAAGAAGGTTTAGCTTTTGTAAATGGCACTAGTGTGATGACTGGAATTTCTGCGGTTAATGGGATATATGCGGAGAGGGCATTGGATATAGCAATTTCTCTTTCTTTAATTTATGCAGAGATTATGGAAGCAAGAGAAGAAGCATTTCACCCACTTATCGCGGTGGTGAAACCGCATTCGGGAATGAAAGAAGTAATAAAGTTATGGAATAAAAGAGCAAAAGATAGTTCTAGATTTAGAAAAAAAATGGGAACAACTCTAATAAAAAATATTTCCTATCAGAATGAAATTTTACAGGATGCTTATTCTTTACGGTGTATTCCGCAGATTTTGGGTGCCGTGATGGATATAATTCGATCTCATAATGAGACTGTGAGTATTGAGTTAAATTCTGTTACAGATAATCCTATTTTTTTCCCTACTGAAAAAAAAGTTTTGCACGGAGGAAATTTTCAAGGACATTCAATTGCGCTTTCGTCGGATAATCTATATAATGCAATGACGAACCTAACAATTCACTCTGAAAGAAAAATCGCAAGAATTACGGATGCAAAGTTAAATAATGGTTTGCCTCCATTCTTACAGGGGAATAAAAATGGCTTACATAGTGGTTTTATGGGAGCTCAAGTGACAGCAACTGCCTTACTTGCCTGGATAAGAAGTAATGCTACTCCTTCCTCTATTCAATCTATTTCGACTAACGCAAATAATCAAGATATAGTTAGTATGGGAACTATCGCTTCTTTAAAAACATCCGAGTGTTTGGATAGAGTGTTTGAGGTTCTAGCGATTGAAGCTATGGCAATGGCGCAGGCATTTGAATTAAAGAATGGATTTGATTTAAATTCTGGATTTTCGAAACACTCTATTCAATTTGTAAAACAAGTTCGAAAATATTCTCCTTTTTTGGGAAAAGACAGAACTCTTTCGGGGGAAATTAAATCTTTGAGTGAAGCAATGAAGGCGAAATACTTTTAACATGTTTCAGATAAATCTCGTTAGACTTTTCCGATCGAATATAGAAAAACTCTTTTCTTCGTAACCTGCTTTTTTATTCGTTTGCGATACTCTGACATAATAACTTCGTGCAAAGTCAGATAAAAATCTACTGAGTGACAAGGAAACTCTTAGTCGTAATTTTTTTGGTAGGAACTGCTTCAGGTAAATTCAATTCCAATTAGATTTCCCATAATCCTAGAATAACCAGTTCTACTAAAAAGACAAACAACCAACAAAGGGTTTTAGATCCAGTCCTTCTTCTTGATATACTCAGAACAGATTGGTTTTCGGTTTCTTTATCCTGTAAATCTTGTTAATCCTGTCTAAAAAATTTTCTGTATCGGAAACCAATCTAGCTTGTGTATATTCAGTATTAATTTTTGCCTGATGCCTTTTCGACCTTAAATATTGCAAAATTTAATTTATTTTCCAAAAAATACACATTTAGGCAAATTTTACTTGACTCTGAGAGTCAGTAATTAGATATTTAACTCTGAGTTTAATGGAATTTATTCAAATTATTCATCTAGGAGTCAGATTATTTCTGATATAGAATTTAAAGTCGGCGATTATGTTGTTTATCCAATGCATGGCGTTGGTGCTATCACGGAAGTGAGCAAAAAGACAATTTTAGGCAAAAAGCGTGATTGCTATAGCCTCGAGATACAGTCCTCAAAAATGAAAGTTATGATACCCGTCGATAAAGCTAAGCAAGTCGGGATTCGGGGAATTATACCCAAACGGGACATTAAAAAAGTTCTCAACCTTTTAATGAAAGATGAAGTCGACACAGAAGAAGACTGGAAGATTAGATACCAGAACAATATGAACAAAATAAAATCCGGTTCCATCTACGAAGTAGCTGATGTTTGTAGAAACCTTTTCCGACGAGCAAATGGCAAAGAATTGTCTATCATGGAAAGAAAGCTATATGAAAATGCTTATAATTTAGTCAAAACAGAAATAGCTTTAAGCAAAGGTGTTCCACAAGAAGAAGCCGGTAATATTGTTTCTGATATTTTAGCAAGTTCAGTGCAACCAGTTGCGCAAGCTGCAGTAGCAGTAGATTTAGATGTAGAATAAATCCCGCTTAAACTCAAATTTTAATACAAGGATTTGAGTATGACTCATGTCTATAAGCTTTTATTCGCGCTCTCTTTTTCCATCGTATCCTTTGGATTTCTTTTTCCTATGTATGGTGATCTTCTTCAACCAGCTATTTATACTGGTTTGATTTTTATTGCTGTCCTTGGAATTGTTTACTTTGAAGACAAAATTTTCCCTGTCGTAAATGCAGAAGTTGCGTTTTGTATAGGTGTCGGTCTCTTAGTTGGTTTCGGAATTGCCCGCCTATTAGTAAGCCTAATTGCTGAATCAAAGAATCCAGGTCTTGGTCTAATTGTTTACCTTGCTCTCGGTTATGCTGGTGTCAAAATTGGACATGCGTTTTCCATAAAACCAGGACTTGCCATTTTTGGTGGCGGCGGAGCAGGACTTCAGCCCTATATCATTGGTAGTGACAAACCGGAAGAAATTCGAGACAAAATTCTAGATACCTCGGTTGTTATTGACGGTAGAATCTTGGATATTGCAGATACCCACTTCATAGACGGACCTCTCATTTTACCGAACTTTGTTCTTCGTGAAATCCAACTTATCAGTGATTCGTCTGATCCAATCAAACGGGCACGAGGTAGACGTGGACTTGATATGTTGAACAAACTCCAACGTAAAGGTACTATCGAAGTGAAAATTACCTATACCGATTACACTGATACCCGCGAAGTCGATGCCAAACTCATTAAACTCGCTCGTGATACCGGTGCAAAATTGGTTACGAACGATTTTAACTTAAACAAAGTTGCTGAACTACAAGGTGTAAAAGTTTTAAATCTCAATAATCTTGCCAATGCGCTCAAGCCAGTTGTTCTCCCAGGTGAAGAAATTGCCATCCAAGTCATCAAAGAAGGTAAAGACGAAAACCAAGGAATTGGCTATCTCGAAGATGGAACCATGGTTGTCATTGAAAACGGTGGGCATTTAGTCGGAAAAGACGTGCGTGTAAACGTAACATCGATTATCCAGACCGCGGCTGGTAAAATGATCTTCACTAAAGCGATCAAGTAATATCTAATACCGATTACCGAAAGCAATTACTCGTTTTTTTAAAAAAGGGGAATTACTTTTGGTTTAGGTCAAAAACTTCGGGGTTGTGTAAAAGTGTGCTTTTCTCACAGAGCACACTGAGAGCACAGAGAGAAGAGTCAATAGCTCCAGCGAAATCAATACTCTCTATGAACTCCGTATCCTTTGTGGGAGACATTTTCTTTGTTTTTACACAATCCCTGTCCAGATTTATGAGTTGACTCTTATATAAATTCCTTTACCGTAAAATCCAAACTCACGGAGCACTATGATATTAAAAACTTTTCCAATCCTTATTTTACTTTTTACATTTGTAATTCACGCAGATGAAAATCCTTACTCTAAGCTAGAATTTTCCTACCTAAACCCGGTCAAACTCAGAGTGGGTGGAGAAATTGACTTTGAGGTTAAAGCGAATTTGCCTCCCAAACATTACTTGTATCTGAGTCATGTAAATTCAAATGGAATTGGGATTATCACAACTTTTAATTTTCCCATCGAGTCAGGATTTCAACTTTTAGAAGTAAGTAGACCAAAAGGAATCAAAAAACAAGACGAAATGATTCTGAAAGACAAAGGAAGTTTTAGTTTTAAAATATTTGATCTTGGAATCAAAAAAATGGAATCGAATACAAAAGTTCCATTCAGCATTAGAACCCAACTTTGCGAAGAAAAAGAAAATGGAATTTGTTATCCTCCTAAAACAATCACCAAAGAAATCATTCTACAAATCAAAGATGGAAGAAAAATGCTCAGCTTTCGGAATATGGGCGGCGTTGTTTGGGAAAGTAATTTTCAATCAGCAACAGCCAAAGCACAATCTTCAAACCTAAATATTTACGCAATCATATCCGAGCCTAGTTGGTGTGGCGCCTGTCGTTATATGGAGAAAGAAGCATTCGATAAACCAGAAGTACAAAAAGTTTTAAAAGAAAAATTTATCGCATGGAAAGTAGACGAAAACGAATACTCTAAAGTTCCTACTGGAAGCGGAAGTTTTGGAATTCCTATGTTTTTTGTTTTGGATTCTACGGGACAGTCCCTTGGTAAATGGGCTGGTGCCCGTGACGCAAAAGGACTATTACCCTTACTTAAGCCATTCGAAAAATCTTCTAATCCAGAGCCAACTCCTGTTATTCCGCATCCTCCTACTCCAACCGAAGATTCTACTGAATTAGAAATTAAATCAGAAGATGGCAGCAAATGCATATTAACCTACGGAACCAATTATATTTGGAATACAAAAAAAGCAGGTGAATTTCATAATAATGGAACCTTTCGATTTGGAGTTAATAATCAGGAAATAAAAGTAAAACAGTTTACTCGTGATTTGGCGCAGAGAAAAGCCTTTCCAGTAAAACTTACAACGAATGGAATTAGAATCGAAAAACCTGATTTAAAAGAATTCTGGGTGATAGAATGCAAACAATCTATGTTACAAGGAAAGTTAGAAGGCAGTGATTTGGAAATTATAATAGAAAAATAATTGAAAACCCTGGTCTCTAATGAGAATTGAAATAAATTTTGTAAATATTGATTGGAATTGGATTTGCAAATGAACAAATAATGGGTTTGGGCGAAGCCCAATAAGCCGCCGGCAGGCTTGCTTATTTTACCTTGATTTCTAATCTAGCGAAGCGAGATTAGAAATCAAGTATTGTTTAAAATTTCCATCTTCATTTCTTTGAGATAATCAAGTCCACCCGATTTCAAGAGAGATTGGAGAGTTGTTTTTTCGGAAGAGCTAATATAGTCTTTTTCACGGAGCTGGTCTAGAACTTCTACCACCAATTCATATTCTAACCCATACAATTCAGAATAAATCCATTGTATGGTAAGTCTTTGCCCACTCTTTTTGAAATGTTTAATGAAAGAACCTGTGATGTCATCAATTTGACCTCTACGTTTTACTAACTCTCCCATCGTATCTAGAATAAAAAATATTTCCATATCATCTTTAAAAAGGTTCATCATGTGATCATAAATTTTAGGAGAGATAAGTGGAAGATTATAGATATTATCCTCAAGCGCCAAATATAGATTACGCTCATCATCTTCACTAAGGTCAGTGTATTTATCAAATTCAGACATTACCTCTGGAGGGAGAATGAGTAGAAATTGGGAGGCAAGTTTGTACAATTGTTTTTCTCGAACAAGATAAACAATCATATTACAAATACGTTGATTAGAGACTAATTTCCAGTATCTGCTACTTTTTAAAGCAAAGTAATTGTTAATGTCCGATTTTTGTGAGAGCATTTTCCGAACTTTGAGATAATTATCATAGTCAATTTCTAGAATTTTATAAAGAGTTTCATTGCTGATTTTTTCTACTAATTCTTGCACTTCCTCAGGCTCACAAATTCCAAAAAAATAACGAATTAAATCTAGTTTTTCAGAACCTTCATTTGCAAATTCATCAATTACAATTGCTTGTGCCTGCAAAAATGCACTTACTGCAACAGTAAATGTATTTTCGCCCCCGATAAAACTATTTAGTTTGTTTCCAGCAATACAGAATTTTTTGAAATTTCCCATCCAAGTAGAATTGATCGAAAGTACAGATCGACAATTGGTTGGACAAACCTGGTATGCGGTTGTATCCAGAAAACATTTATGTAATTCAGAGTTGGAGGTTGACACTTTTATTTATTTTACTAACTCACCACATTCTCTCATTTCAGGAGCATAAGGATTTTCCACTAATTCCCCTTTTGCAATCCAATACTTAGAAACCATTGGACAATAAAATTTATTATATTGAGTTTGGATTTTATTCACTTTTAAAATGTCGGTAACTATTTCTGAGAAACTTGACAGAGATTCAAAAAATGCATCTTTGTCTTTCGAATTTACATTGGTAAGAATTAATTCTAATTTTTCGAGATCTTTTTTGATATTTTCATTTTTCAAAGCCAAGGATTTTGCTTCTTTAACCGCAATTAAAACCATATTTATTTCTGGAATGTTATCTGGCTTTGCAAGCATCAGTTCATGAACCTTCTGGTTCTCAGTCAGAATTTTTAAAATCGCAGTCTTTAAATTTCCGTCCATTTCTGCCTTGCAAGATAAAATAAAAAATAGAATAATTACAACATATTTCATGATGATGTCCTTAGGTTTCTTCTCAAGTGTATTGAAATCTCTTTCTCTTTTTACTATAAATCTCATATTAAATAAAGTCAATTTGAAATTTATGAGGTTAAACTTGGCAATAAATTTCTTTATTTTTATCTTGGCGACTAAATTATGAACTTTCGAAAGATAAAATGAACCTACTACTTTGTTTTATGGGTTGTGTAAACGGGTGATTTTCTCACAGAGCAGCAATGCTTTTACAAAGTCCCAGATAAAAAGTAAGATAGATACGATTAATTTACTTTTAGGGAAAACTAAGGCATTTGGAGTTTAATTTCTATGAAAATAAGGTATAATACTGTGCACTCTAAATTGAAGGTATTTTTATTTTTTTTACTTTTAATCCAATCTTCTTTAATGGCAGAAACTGTCATTCTACTCAGTCACGAGGTTTTACAGGGTAAGATTAGCTACCAAGATGCAAAAGTACTTAGAATGACCGATGAGACTGGAAAACTAATCGAAATTTCAAAGAGTGATATTTTAAAAGTTTCCTACCGCGATGTAAAAGATGTGCAGGAAATAAAAAAAATCATCCAAGAAGAAGAAAAAAAACTTCCTCCCGAGAAACGCAAAAAAGCCTCTATTGAAAAAAGAAATAAATACCTGATAGTCGGACGCTCAGCCCTAGTTCCAGGTTGGGGACAATGGGAAACCGGAAATAAGTGGACAGGAGCCCTAACTTTTGTAGCTTTCCTAGGAGCAGCAGCTTACGCCACATCCTCGTTTCTAGCATTCAAAGAAGCGGAAAAAACTTACCAAAATCAATCAGCTCTAATTTTTGTAGGCTCTCAAAGTCTTCCAGGAGCTGACGTAGGCACGAAACTCCTGATAGGGGTAATACTCGGTGCACAGACTTTTTCACCCTACTCTACAGCCCAAGTAAATGGGAATAATGCCCTACAAGGCTTAGGTATAGTTTACGTAGCACAACTAATTCATTCTTACTTTTTAGGGCGTGCATGGGAGAAAGCTGACCCGAACACTACCATTGAGAAAAAATCTGCCGTTGGAAATTGGAACCTCAATGCACAACCCCGCCATGCACTGAGTCCAACCGGCGTTAGCCGAGAGACTTACTATGAAGTGAATTATATCTTTCGATTCTAGACTCATGGAACTGAGTACCACAGATGAACACGGATAAAAGATTAAGGAACGTGAGTTCGATGTAAGAATTTTCCTCTTTGTCATCCCCGAAATTCCGCCCGCTATCGCCGTGACCGCCAAAGCGATATCGGGGATCTGTAGTTCTTGAGATTCCCGACAAAAGAACTCGGTAATGACAGTTCCCATGCCTTGTCGAATCTGTATGATTTTTTTACAAATTTAATCCCAATAAGTCCAAAATTTGCATACTAATTGAATAAGATTAGGATCATAGGATAAATCATGTCAATACGTGTAGCTTTGCATCATAAAACTCATTATCAGTACAATAAACCTATTTCTATTTTCCCGCAGGTTGTGCGGCTTAGACCAGCGCCTCATGCTAGAACGCCCATTCATGCCTATTCATTAAAAATTGAACCTGCAGATCACTTCATCAACTGGATGCAAGATCCATTTGGAAATTACCAAGCTCGACTAGTATTTCCAGAAAAAACAGAAACTTTCAGTGTAGAAGTAGACTTACTTGCTGAAATGACAGTCATCAATCCATTCGATTTTTTTTTGGAGGACTACGCTGACCAATACCCGTTTACTTATACGGATGAATTGAAAGCAGAGTTGCTTCCTTACTTACAAATTAAAGAAGATGGAAACCTTCTTAAAAAATTAATTTCAAAACTAGATTTATCTAAAAAACGAACAGTAGATTTTTTAGTTTATCTCAACCAAGTTGTCCAATCCGAGGTCGGATATATCATTCGAATGGAACCTGGAGTTCAGACGAGCGAAGAAACTTTGATTCTAAAAAAAGGATCCTGCAGGGACAGTGCATGGCTACTCGTGCAAATCCTTCGCCATATTGGACTTGCGGCGCGGTTTACATCGGGTTACCTCATCCAGCTTGTTCCGGATGTAAAAGCAATCGACGGGCCTTCTGGAACTAATGTTGACTTTACAGATCTACATGCATGGACTGAAGTGTATCTTCCCGGAGCTGGTTGGGTTGGTCTTGATCCTACCTCTG
Organism: Leptospiraceae bacterium; assembly: GCA_017996175.1. GTDB lineage: Bacteria > Spirochaetota > Leptospiria > Leptospirales > Leptospiraceae > UBA2033. The sequence goes on along the minus strand of JAGOHK010000003.1, from coordinate 85,092 downwards.
GTCTTTTTGCGGGTGAGGGTCATATACCGCTCGCTTGTACTCCGAATCCTTCTAGTGCAGCACCAATCGCAGGTGGAATTGAAACTGGAGCAAAAGCTAAACTCGATTTTGAAATGTCGGTAGCGAGAATCGAGGAAGAGCCAAGGGTTACAAAACCTTATACAGAAGAAGAATGGAATAAAATTTATTCTCTAGGACAAAAAGTAGACCGCGACCTAAAAGCTAGAGACGTTAGGCTCACGATGGGGGGCGAACCAACATTTGTCTCCATAGAAGATATGGACGGAGCTGAATGGAATATTGATGCTCTCGGACCAACTAAGAAGCGTTATGCGATAGATTTATTCAATCGACTGAAAGACAAATATGCATCGGGACCAATGCTACACTATGGTCAGGGAAAATGGTATCCAGGAGAGTCGCTTCCTCGTTGGGCACTATCTTGTTATTGGAGAAAAGATGGCCTTCCAATTTGGAATGATTCAACTCTAATTGCAGATGAAAGAGTAAAAGGAATTTATACATATGAAGATGCTCACAAATTTATCAAAAGACTTACAACTCACCTAGCGGTTACAGACGAATATATAGATCCTGGATTTGAAGATGTATACTATTACCTTTGGAAAGAAGGAACTCTTCCTGTAAATGTAGACCCTTTTACAAAAGACTTAAAAGACACGGAAGAAAGAAAAACACTTCGTAGAGTTTTAGAGGCTGGTCTTGGAACTACTGTCGGTTATGTCCTTCCAATCCAGTGGGACTGGCTAAGTCGCGTTTGGCGCTCTGGGAAATGGCACGTAAAACGAGATAGGCTTTACTTACTTCCTGGCGATTCATCAATGGGGTACCGTTTGCCATTAAACTCTCTTCCTCATAATTCAGCCTATTTTTATGAAGAACAACCTTCTAGCTTTGCAAGACCGGTAGCATTAGAAAATTTTTATGAAAAAGCGGCTAAGCGTCATCAGGCGTATATTAAAAATGAGAAAATTGCTGATCCAATTGATAGTGAACTAGACGCACTCTATAAAAAATACGCAGAGAACCGCGATCTAAATTTAAAAGAAGATAGCTGGGAAATGGTTCGAACTGCGCTTTGTGTAGAGCCTAGAAACGGAAATATCTATATATTCCTACCACCAACTTACCATATAGAAGAATACCTCGACTTGATTTCTTCGATCGAACTCACCGCTTCCGAATTAGGTATGCCGGTGTTAATCGAAGGTTATCTCCCACCGTATGATACAAGAATCCAAAGATTCCAAATCACACCGGATCCGGGGGTAATCGAAGTTAATATACACCCAACCGAAGATTGGGAAAGCTTGGTGCGCGATACAGAAATTTTATACGAAGAGGCAAGACTCACAAAACTTGGTTCAGAAAAATTCATGTTAGACGGAAGGCATACTGGAACTGGGGGGGGAAACCATATTACCCTCGGCGGAGTTACACCTGCTGATAGCCCGCTGCTTCGTAGACCTGATTTACTCAGAAGTTTACTTTCGTATTGGCATAACCATCCAAGCCTATCCTATTTGTTTTCAGGAATGTTCATTGGACCGACTAGCCAAGCTCCCCGCGTAGATGAAGCTCGTCATGAAAGTCTAAACGAATTAGAAATTGCATTTAAAGAATTAGACAAAAATACATTTACCCCACTCTGGCTTGTAGACAGACTCTTTCGTAACCTACTCACCGACCTAACGGGTAACACACATAGGGCGGAGTTTTGTATCGACAAACTTTATTCTCCTGATTCGAGTTCGGGACGACTGGGAATTTTAGAAATGCGAGCCTTTGAAATGCCTCCCCATACTAGAATGAGTCTAGCGCAAATGCTGCTTATCCGCTCCCTCGTTGCAAAATTTTGGAACGAACCATACAAGAGACCACTGCTTCGCCACGGAACTATTTTACATGATAAATTTGTGCTTCCTCATTTTATTTGGGAAGATTTCAAAGAAGTTATTCTAGACTTAAATGAGACAGGATATGAATTCGATGCCAATTGGTACAAAGTATTTTTAGATTTCCGTTTTCCGATTTATGGAACAGTTCAATCGGGTGACATCAAACTCGAAGTGAGAATGGCGATTGAGCCTTGGCTCGTACTTGGAGAGGAAGGGGCAATCGGTGGAACAGCGCGTTATGTGGATTCCTCGCTCGAACGAGTGCAAGTGCGTGTATTCGGAATGACCGGCAAACGACACGTAATCACATGTAACGGTAGACCAATTCCAATTCAGCCTACAGGGGTTAATGGTGAGTATGTGGGAGCGGTTCGCTACCGTGCATGGCAACCTCCGTCTGCCCTACATCCAACGATTCCCGTTCATGCTCCTCTTGTGTTTGATGTTGTGGATACTTGGAATAACCGCGCAGTTGGTGGGTGTACGTATTTTGTTGCTCATCCCGGTGGTCGCGGCTACACTACGTTCCCCGTCAATTCAAACGAAGCCGAATCTCGCAGGTTTACACGCTTTATCCCCTACGGTCATACTCCAAACGGAGTGTTCATCGTGAAGGAAGAATTAAACCCTGAGTTTCCGTATACCTTGGATTTAAGAAAGTAATAGACTGATTAGCTCTATTGTTTGACTAAGCCTGAATCAATCCTAGTTCTTGAATACTTTGAATTGATTTCAGGTCTTTAGCAAAAATTTTTTTCGATTCTTCTATGTCATAGTAGTTTTGAAGGTTAAGCCAAAACTCAGGTTCGAAACTAAAAAATTTTCCTAGTTTGATGGCTGTCTCTGCGGTTACGGATCGTTCTCCGCGAATGATCTGCCAGAGTCTTGTTTGAGAAAGTCTTGTTTCCTTTGCTAATTTGTAAACAGAGATATTCATTGGAATCAAAAATTCTTCTTTTAATACTTCACCCGGATGAATATTTTTTATTTTTTTAGTCATAGTTTTAATTCCTATTTAATGATAATCTACAATTTCTACTTCACTCGCATTTCCATCAATCCAGAGAAAACAAATCCTATACTTTTCATTCACTCGAATACTCCACTGCCCCTTACGATTCCCATACAACTGCACTAAGCGGTTACTCGGTGGAATTCGCAATGAGTTGATACTTGTTGCTGATGCAATCATACGCAATTTTCTTCGCGCTACCTCAAATAAAGCAGGTGACAGTTTTATTTTCTTCGAAAAATTTCCTTCCCAAATCATCTCCGTTTCGTCATCCGCGAAGTTTACTATCATTATATGATAGTAAACTTACTAAACTTAAGTTGTCAAGGATATATCTGCCCCTTTTGTAAAAAACGCGTAGATTACTGAATCTGTGATTATATCCTATTTATTTTCCCATCAAGTTTAAGGATTTTTTCTATTTGCACTTAATTCCAGTCTTGTAAAAAATAGTTATGTGAAACTAGAAAGGAAAATCTTTATCTTACTATTATTTGTTTTCTCGCTGACTGCACAGACTGTCTCCAATTTTGCCCTCTTCGATATAAATGGAAATCGAATTTTATTCAATAAAATATTGAGTGAAATGAATTCCGATGAAAAGGTTGTATTGAATTTTACTTCTGTGGATTGTAAACCTTGCGAAAAAGAAATTTCAGAATTAATTTCCTTAAAAGAAAAAAGAAAGAATATGAAATTATTTGTGATCTTTGCAGAGCAAGGTGAGGTCGTAAAAGAGAAAATGAAAAAATTAGATTTAAAAGAAGCTTATATAGATCCTGTTGGTACGCTTCAAGAAAAATTCGGAGTAAACGGATTTCCCATCACAATCATCGTAGATAAAAATGCCCAAAGACTAAAAAAAATAGAAGGGTACTCCAGCGAAAATATAAAAGTAATTGAGAAATTACTAGATACATTGAAAAATTAAATTGGAACTAAGTAAGTATATATTAAACGTTAGTGGGGGATTATACGAATATGCCAGAGGTTTATAAAATATCATGAAAAAACTTATAGTCATTTTGTTCTTTATCATCACATTTGGACTGTATTCGGAATCCAAAGAAAATAGAACTAAGTTATACATATCTTACGTAAATTTTCACAAAACAATTCCAGAAAATATAAAACAAACTATTAAGAGCAGGATCAAATTAAATGTCCTCGAAAAAACAGGCACTTATATGGTAGTGGATGACAACGATATAGCCGTCATGAATAAAAAAGCGGCGCAACTCATGAAACAGGGTTGCGATGAAACAATCTGTATGCAACAAATTGCAGAAGCAATAAACGCAGATGAAATTATTTACGGAGATATTTATTCCGATGGAGATGGATTCAAATTTGTTTTTAGCAATATCATCCGAGATAATATCAGTTTGAATTTTAGCACAAAGTCAGTCGTGGAAGAAAACTTTTTAGAAACACATTATGAACATTTTATAAAAGAAATTACTCTCAAGTTAATCGACCCAAAATACAAAATCAATCGAAATCCAGAAATAGTTTATGATGATAAAATTAATCTTGTTTCAATTTCCACCGGAAAAATGGAAGGATTGGATATTGATATTTTAAAATTCGACAGTAAAGATAATAGTGTTTCTAGGATTTTAGAAATTTTAAAAAAACTAATTTCCGAAGGTGATGAATTTTACAATCGAAAATCCTATACTGAGAGCAGAAATAAATACCAAGAGGTTGTGGAAAAAATTTCCTCTAAGTTGACTGCGGACAAAAGAGCAAAAATCAAGACTTTTGAAAACAGCGTCAAAAAAAGAATATCCGCTACTTACATAATGGAATTCAAAACCAAGATAGAAACCGTCGACGAAAAAGTAAAACAAATTCTGGAAAAGAAATGAAAACATGGATTACAACACTCAGATTTCTAATGAGAATAGAAAGTATGATTAAGAATGAATTTTCTTTTTCACAAATAACGGGTTTGGGCGATAGCACAAGAAGCCGCCGGCAGGTAATGCAAGCTTGTCCCAGATTTCTATCGAGCAAAGCGAGATTAGAAATCTGGGTAATACTAACTATTTTTGTTTTATCTCGTTGTGCTGGTGGTGTTTTAGAAATCAGAGAAGAAACATTACTCTCGCCAGAATTTAAGGAAAAAAAAATAGAAAAAGTTTCTGTCAAAAATTCTACTTCGGATAAATTAAAATCAGTTTTAGAAGATTACAGAAATATTGATGCACAAATGGCGGAAGTTCCAGAAGAATACCGGAAAGATATTTCCAATTTGAAAAAATCAGTCCGGGAGAGAATAGATTCAACCCTGCTTGTAGAAATCGAAAACATTGAGAAAGAAGGAAATCGGGCGTATAAGGAATCCAAATTCAATGAAGCTTTTAATCTTTATGAAAAAGCATTTAGTTATATAGAAAAACTAGAAAAAGATGCCAGTAGAGAAAAACTAAAAAGTAGAATGGAGAAAAAGAAAAATACGGCAAACGAAACCGGTAAAAACTATCTTAAAAATACAGTAGAAACTTGGACTAGCCAAGCAGAGGTTTTTAATCTAGAAGACAGAGTAGATGATGCCAAAAAAGCTTTAGAGAAAGCGAAACAAGAAATTCTAGCCTCAAAATTTAGCACAAAACAATTAGTGGAAAATTATAACGAAATCGCGAGCATCGTAGACACTAATTTAATGATAGCTTCGCCCGTTAAAGCTTCGGATGAATCTGAAAAGGAAAAAGATTTAGAATCCATTTACGTTGATAACCAAGATGGAAGAATAATAGATAAGAGTAAAAAATTAGTCTGGCAAAAATGTCATCTGGGTTTGAATAACGATACCAACTGCACTGGAACGTCTGAATTAACGGATTGGGAAGGCGCAAAAAAATATTGTAATTCTCTAACTCTAGCTGGAAAGAAATGGAGATTACCCACTTTGGAAGAATTAAAAAGTTTAAGAGTTTGTAGCAACGGTCTCAACTCCAACGGTTTTTGCAAACAAGGCTCCAAAAGACCAACAATAGACTTAAAGTTTTTTCCGGGCACGCCCCCTCTTCATTATTGGACTTCCACTGCAAATGCAGGAGTGGCTTGGGGAGTCCTGTTTAATGACGGATATTCTGATATGGAATTGAAAACATTGAATTATCATGTAAGATGCGTTTCTGACTTAAATTAATTGCAGGATAACAAGGTTTTGTCGCTAATTAGAATAGAACGTGCTAAAAAAACATTCTCATTAAAAAGAATCTAGATTGACATAACTCCTACTCTTAGCATAAAACTTTTACGAAGGGAATTACCATGAATAAAATAGAAAAAGAAATCCGAGAACTAGAAGAGAAAGTTCGTCATCACCAAAATCTTTACTATTTAAAGAACAAACCAGAGATTTCGGATAAAGACTTCGATATGCTATTTAAAAAATTGCAAAAGTTAGAAGCGGATTATCCTGAGTATGCGTCAATAAATAGCCCGACACAAGTAGTTGGCTCTGACCTTGATAATGAGTTTGAAAAAATCAAACACAAAATTCCAGTTTTATCTTTAGAAAACACTTACAATATAAATGAACTTACAGAATGGATTACTAAAACAGATACTGAGGGAGAATATTCTGTCGAATGGAAAATTGATGGAGCCTCTATTGTTCTCTATTATGAAAAAGGCAAATTAGATAAAGCCGTATCAAGAGGGACAGGTGGAATTGGGGATGATGTAACAGCGAATATCCGTACGATTAAAAATATTCCTCTCGTTTTAAAAGATCCAGTTACGATTTATGTGCGTGGCGAAGTCTACATGGGTTACAAAGACTTTGAAGAATTCAATGAAGAGAATGGCGGTAAATATGCAAATCCTCGTAATACTGCTGCTGGCTCGATCAAACATAAGAACTCCTCCCAAACGGCGAAACGTCCTTTAAAAATTTTTACTTATGATGGGTATTTTCCAGATGGATACGGGAAAATCAAAACTCATGAAGAAATGTTAAAATTTATGAAGGCTCAAAAACTTCCTGTTTCAAATGATTCCATCATTGTGAAAGCAAAAGAAGTTATAAAAAGAGTAGAAGAATTTAAAAAGAAAAAGGGTAATCTTGATTTTCCGACAGATGGACTCGTGATTAAATTAAACAGCCTTGCAAAAAGAGATGCATTAGGGGCAACTGCTCATTCTCCCCGCTGGGCTAGAGCGTATAAGTTTGATGCACTCATGAAAGAAAGTACAATACTAAAAATTGATTTTGCGGTTGGTAGAACAGGAAAAATTACCCCCCGTGCCGAAATTGAGCCTGTTAATCTTGCCGGAACTACTGTAAAATTTGCCACACTACATAACCAAGACTATATTGACGAATTAGGAGTTGGAATTGGTGCGCGTGTGTTAGTTGCTAAACGAGGAGAGATTATTCCTGCCGTAGAAGAAGTAATTGAGAAAGGACCGGCTGGAATTTTTAAACTGCCAACAAAATGCCCCTGCTGTGGAACTAAACTTGGAAAAGTAGATGACTCGGTAGATTTATTTTGTCCAAATAAAAAATGTCCAGATAGAGAAAAAAATAATCTAATCTTTTTTTGCCAAAAAAAACAAATGGATATAGAAGGACTTGGAGAAAAACAAATTCAAAATCTCTACGACTTGGGGTTTATCAAGAGTATCCCCGATTTGTATAATTTACATAAACGAGCAGATGAACTAAGAGAAATAGATGGATTTGGAAAAAAAAGTGTAGATATTATCCTAAATGGTATTGAATTTTCCAAACAAAAAGATTTTAAAGTTTTACTTCCCTCTTTAGGATTTTCCGAGGTAGGTCATAAAGTTACGGAGCTATTAATTGAAAGTGGATACGATGATGTGGATAAGATCATTAGTCTTGTCAAAAGTAAAACAGCCGAAGAAGAACTAATGGAAATCCATGGACTTGGACCACGAACAGTTGAATCAATCCTAGTTGTCTTCAAAGACAAAGAGGTATTATCCCTAATTGAAAACTTAAAAAAACTCGGTTTAAACTTCAAAGGCAAACAAGCTGTTAAATCAGACAAACAACCCTTCCTCGATCAAAGCTGGTGTGTAACAGGGAGCTTCCAGAACTTTCAACCACGCGACAAGGCAATGGACTTAATCGTTCACCATGGTGGACGAAAAGTAACCTCCGTTTCCTCTAAAACAACCCACCTACTCGCAGGAGAAGGTGCAGGATCTAAAATGGAAAAGGCTTTGGAGCTTGGAGTAAAAGTTGTGTCAGAAGAAGAATTTATGAAGATACTGAAGAAGGATGGTATCAAGGTTTAGAGATTTTGCAATGACCTTTTTCAATATACTTTTAATTTTCGTTTTAGCTTTGCCTGTCTTTCCTAATTCAATGCAAGCTGATATACAGAACAATGCAATCGATCTTTAGCAAATCATCTGAACTCGATACAAGGAGCATAAACTTGTAAATACCAACATAATTGGGTGAAATATATACCCGATTCTATTTAAGGGTTGCGTAAGATTCTATCGAAAAATGAATCAGTATAAAGCATAGATGCTGACGTGCTGGAACAAAAAGATGTTTAGACCATTTTGACTTATTTGTTGGAGCTTGGCGCAATTCTTTTTGAGAAATGGTATACCAATTCCCAAAAGTAAATTCCGATTTAAAATTGAATACTCTGCTTTTGGGAATTGGGAATACCCCTTTCTCGAAAAATAACGGAACTTATTTATGAGAAGTGGTATATAATCAGGTTTTTAAATAAAGAAAGCGAATTTACAAAAAAAATAGGAAAATACCGCACATTCAATACAGTTTTAAACCTAATGATTCTGGAAGGTGAAAAATAATATGGAGTTTAATGAATACTTAAAAGAACAGGTAACTCAGGTCAAAGAGGAATACTTAGGGCTTTACGCCTCTGGCTATGAAAATGGCAAAAATGTATCAATGAATCCCAAAAAATTTCCTCGGGAAAATAACCCACTTATTGAGATCAACTCAACACTTTTGATTCCTGAAAAATATTCCAAAAAGTTCAAGGAAAAAGCCGCACTACATAACGGAGTTCGAGCCTACATCTCTTACTTACTTTTTAAATACAAAATCCATATTGCAAATGGACTGGTTCCAGCTTACCGTAATCATACAACGAAATACCAAGAAAAGAACCAAAACTTAATCAAAGTAGCTTTTAGACCTAATTTGGAAGATTGGGCAGAACTGAAACTTTATCGTGTAAGTTTTGGGATCTCAATCTCGGCGTTTATAGTCTATTTACTGCTCGCTGATTTTGTAGATTTTGCGGATAAAGTCTCGTATTTCTTGGGGGCTGTAGGAATTCCGTTGTCCCCGAATTTTGACTTGTTCGCCAAGGTATATTTATCTCGAAAAAAATCCAATTATCACACTGTTTTTCATTATCGAGATAGCCATTATGGCTAAAAATCTTTCTAAAGAACAAAAACGTATTTGGTAAATCTAGAAATTGGACACAAAAGAATTTTTTCAAAGAATTCCTATAATCGCTTAATACTCTATTTTCAGTTCCTTAATACGTTTGTCAAGTGTGTTGCGGTTAATACCTAGAAACTTCGCTACACGAGTTTTAGTGTAACGGAATTTTTTCAAAGCATATTGAATTAAACGGGCTTCTACTTCCCCGACAACTACTTCCAGGGCTCTACCGTCTATCGCATCTAGGTTTGGCATATTGTAAAGACTGGAAGTTATATCAGTTGTAATATCATCAGGAGATTTAGTCAAAGGAAGATTTAGAGAAGTTAGTTTTTCTGTGATTTCAACAAAGTCATTTTCATCGAGCATTGTGTTCTGTGTCATTACTACAGCGCGCTCAATTATATTTTCAAGCTCTCTCACATTTCCAGGCCAAGGGTATAATGCGAGTAACTTTTGAACTTCTCTGGTAAAACCTTTGATATTTTTGTTATTCTCTTTCGAATATTTTTCAATGAAGTGAATAGTTAAAAGAGGAATATCATCTGTTCTTTCTCTAAGTGCTGGAGTATGGATATTAACCACATTCAAACGGTAGTAGAGATCAGCACGAAATTTCTTTTCTGCAATCAAAGTTTCTAAATTAGCGTTAGTCGCTGCAAGGACTCGAATATCGACTTTCTTCACTTTGAGAGATCCGACAGCTTCAATTTCTTTTTCTTGTAACACACGTAGAAGTTTGGATTGGAGGTTTAAATCCATTTCTCCAATTTCATCTAAAAAAATAGTTCCCCCGTCCGCCATTTCGAATTTTCCTTTTTTGTCAGCAACGGCTCCAGTAAAAGATCCTTTTGTATGACCAAATAATTCACTTTCGAGCAGATTCTCAGGAATAGCCGCACAATTGATTTTGATAAATGGTTTTTCCGCACGGTTACTATTATAATGAATGGCTGAGGCTATCATCTCTTTGCCGGTTCCAGATTCACCTGTAATTAATACAGATGCTCGTGAGTCAGATACTAATTTGATTTTTTCAAATAGTTTCTCCATATTTTTCGAGCGCCCGATTATAGAACCAAATTTGTATTTTTCTTTCAATTCTCTTTTTAATAGAACATTCTCTCGAGAAATTTCTTTTTTAACATCATCTACAAGGTTATGAATTTTTACAGCCTGTGAAATAATAGACGCAACCACTTGCAAAAAATCGAGGTAAGTTTGAATGTCCATATTCTTTTGATGAACTAGGAATACACTTAAAACACCAATGATTGCTTGTTCACTTTTAACTGGGGCAGAAAGCAAACTAACGTTAGTAGGGTCATTTTTAAAATGATCTAGATACCCAACACGATTTAGAAACAAAGGATCGTTAGCCACAGAACGAATAATCATAGGCTCCCCTGATTCATATACCTTACCAATCACACCTTCGCCTAATTGGTATACTCCCCTTTCGATTTCATCCGTAGTAAGACCTACAGCAGCAACTAATCGCAATGTGTCAGTTGCTTCATCAAATAATACAAGGCTTCCCTTTTCTAACTTTAAGGATTTTTCAATCGTAGCCATAATAGATTGAAAAATTTCATCCATATCAAGACTCGATGTAACCACTTTTGAAATCTCAATTAATACTTGCTGGATTTTATTTTTCTGTTCAAGCCTTCTAAATGTTTGTAGGTTTTTAAAAATTAAAGCAGCTTGGTTCGCGAGAATTCCTACTATTTTTAAATGTTCTTCTGTGAACGCATTGATACGATTAGAGTCGAGCGACACTACTCCAATAACCATGTCCTCAACGATTAAAGGAACGGCTAATTCCGATTGGATTTCTTTTTTGATGGAGATGTAATTTGGGTCTTTGCTTACATCGTTCACTATCATTCCCCGACCAGAAGAAGCTACAATACCTGTTATCCCCTCGCCAATTTTGAGACGAAATTCTTTTTTAATTTCCGGATTGTGACCGCGAGAGGTAACAATATCTAAAACGGATTCTCGGCTATTCACTAACATTAGAGAGCCAGATTCTACGTTGGAGAATTTTAACGAATGATCCAAAATCATCTCTAGAACCTGATCCGGGTCTAAAGTAGAATTCATCGCCATCGTTACTTCGGAAATTGTTAAAAAAGGATTAAGGGTTTTGCTCGACATATTGTATATACTTAAAACAATTTGCTTAGCCCTTAGTCAAGCAAAAAACCTATTTCCCCTCGAAAAGGTCATTCTAACCCCTTTGGGCTAGGTTTGGGCGGCTGTCGTGAAAGGATACGCCACCGCGCTCTCCTTCTTGTCCCGGAACAGATCGGGACACCAGTCGATCGCTGCCGCTAGGAGTAGGAATCCGAAAAGGAAGGCGCGAAAACGTTTTTGCGTCTTCCTTTTCGGATTCTAATTTAAAGTTATAACTCTTCGTCTAATATTAGGCTTGACTAATAGAAATTCTATGAGTAGGTCGAAGGATGAATGTTATCGTTATAAATCTGCGAATTGCAAAATGCATAAGGAATTTATTGACTCAAACAATATCTTGTTTCTATTTGGGTCTAATTCTAATTAGCCTTAGCTTTGCTTTAAATGCAGATACAAAAAAAACATTTACCTATTACATCGAATGGCTAAACGTTCCAGGGGCTAAGGGGTATTTGATTCAACTAAAAGATAAATCTACAGGAACTGAAAAAGAAGAAAAACTTACTCAGAATAATATTGAATTGAAACTCCCAGCCGGGTACTATGAATATAGAATTGCCTCTGTGAATAAATTTGGAAAACCATCCGTATGGACTGAGTGGGAAGAATTTCACGTAGAAAAAGACAACCCCAAACCCGGGAAAAAGGGAACCAAGAAAGAAGAAGTAAAAGAGACCGAAGTAACTAAAACAGAAATCAAAAAATGGAAATGGTTTGTCCCCGGACTTACTCAATACCAGTCCAATCAAAGACTATATGCAAGTCTTTGGATTATTTGGTTCACAGGTCTCGCGGTGTACGGTAACAATGAGCGGTTAGCAGGAAATAGCCTCGCAAATGATCCACTGAATAATCCAAAGAATTTATCTGTCCTTGCACTAGGCACTCCGATTTTACTCGATTTGTATTTATGGGATAAACGAAGCCAAGCGAAATCACAATACGATGAACACCAATCCAATCAAGCAGCAGTTGGAGTTGTGGCTATTCTTAGTTATGCACTCCAAGTCTGGCATGCCAAAAAAGTTTCGGAAATGGGAAACGTTTCCATCGAGCTTAATTCGCGTCACCAGAAATATATTTATGCCCACGGCATACAAGCGGATAATCCAATTTTATCTTTTGAACTCAAAATTTCTGCGAGGTATTAATATGAATATTTTAAAGATTACCATGGTTCGATGGGCTCACCACATCGCCGATGAACACCGATTAACACAGATGGCTAGTCAGTGTCACCCTGAGGCTCTCGAAGGGCAACCTAAGTCAACAAATCGGTCATTGAGCATTATGTTTCGACCAAAGAGAGAAACATTGAGTTTCCTCGAAATGACGACTTATAGTAACATTTTGCTTCTCCTCACTAAAGTCAATGTCCACTTCATAGTAAGCATACTATTTATTATTCTCTTCTTAGGTTCTTGTTCTGATCCTTTTCCTAAGGGGGCATTATTTGATTTAATGATTTTACAGAAATTAGTTTCGGGTGAATCGCTAGCAACGACTACAACGACTTCGAATAAGTATATTTTTTTGACGGTTGGAACGTATACAGGTGCTCTCATTGGAGGTATTACAGGTGCAGATGCAAAATGCCAGACCGAGAAAACTGCAAACTTTGCTAATGTCCCTGGAGCGGCTACTGAGTATAAGGCACTTTTAGTTAACCAACTAGCAACAAGGAGAGCCTGCTCTACTGCTAATTGCTCAACCGGAATTTCTGAAAATTTAGATTGGGTTCTAAAGGCGAATACTGATTATTTCCGATTAGATGGCTCGACAGACACAAAGATTTTCACAACTAATGCCTCTGGGATAGTTAATTTTACTGGGGCAGGCGCAACTCTATTAACTTCTATTGATTCGAGTGCTGCTACAGTTTGGTGGACTGGTTTATTTGATGATTGGACAACTAATTTTACTTGTTCTAATAATAACTGGGATAATAATGCTGGGTTCGGTGGAAAAGGGAATGGTGGTAATACTGGAAGTGCATCAATAGATATTGGGACTACAGATAGTTGTAATGGACCTACAAACAAACTCCTCTGTGTTCGTCAGTAACTAAGGTTCCAATATCCCTTCCTTAATCGCATACTTTACAATATCCGCAGCTTTGTGAAGACCTAGTTTTTTCATTGTGTTGGCTCGATGTGCTTTTGCAGTGCTTGGAGAAATATGAAGTACCTTTGCAATTTGTTCGTTTGAGTTTCCTTCTGCGATTAATTTTACTATTTCTCTTTCGCGGTTTGTTAGTTCAGGAAGTGCCTCGGTTTTACTAGAAGAAGGTAATTCGTGATTATCCGCGAATCGACTAGAAATCCTAGGGCTCAAGTAAGTTTTACCTCCCATCACAGACTCTACTGCTTGTAGTAAGTCTTCTCCAGCGTCATCTTTTAATACGTATCCGTGAACTCCATACTTTAGGGTTTGTTTGACATATTCTTCATTGTCGTGTCTGGAGAGAATAATGATCTTTATCCGTTTGTCTTTTTTTAGAATATGGCGGCTAACTTCAATTCCAGTCATCCCCGGCATCGAAATATCTAAAATCGCAAGATCTGGTTTTAAAGTTTCAATTTCTTCGAGCGCCTTCACTCCTTCTCCTGCTTCCCCAATGATCTCGAAGGGAGAATGAGTTTTTAGAATCATCTTTAGTCCTTCTCGGAGTATACGGTGGTCATCCGCTAGGTAAATTCTGATTTTTTTATTGGATGGGAATTTTGATAACAAATTGAGTTCCTTTTTGAATCTTCGAGTGAATTTCTACTTTGCCATCCATATCTTCTACTCGCCTTTTTATGTTTTCGAGTCCATATCCAGAAGATTTCATTTTTATTAGCTCCGTGTCAAAACCTTTTCCGTTATCCTGAATTGTTATATGAATCAAATTCTTTTTTTCTTCGAATATAAGTTTTATTTCAGATGCATTTGCATGTTTAAAAATATTTGTACAAATTTCTTGTGTGATTCTAAATAAATGGATTTGGATTTCTTCTTTTAGTTTGGATTTCATTTTAAAAGAAAGAGAAATTTTATAATTTCCACTTCCTGTAAAGTCTTTCAAAAAAGATTTAATTGCCGCCGCGAGCCCTAGTTCTCGTAGAGATGATGGAAATAGGTTTGTATAAATCTCTCGCAACTCTTGGCTTGCTTTATCAATTAGGTTTAGACCGACTGAAAAACACTCCCGCATTTTAACAGGATCTTTTTCGAACGCACTGAAATTTAACTTAGCGGCTAAGATAGTTTGTCCCACACTGTCATGCAAATCACGGGCGATATTTTGTCTTTCATTCTCTTGGAGTTTTAAAAGTTGGGAGTGTAGGTTTAAAACTTTTTTTTGTAATTTTTTTGTTTCTGTAATATCTTTGAGGATAATACCGATTTCATTTGCAAAACGAAATACCGAATAACCAAATACTTTTTCTTTTATTTTAAATTCACAATTCTGAACTCGTTTCGATTTAGACAATTCTAGATTTTCCAAAAAACTTTTTTTATCAGACTTATTCATCGGAAAAGAATGAAACAGGGAAAATCCGATTAGCTCAGCTTGGCTAGTTTTAAATTCTTTTAGGAGAGATTGGTTAACATAATGAACGATTAAATCTTCATTCATCGTAAGAAGTGGGGAAATACTCGCGAGTAAACTGCTAAAGTTCATAACAGTAGAATTACTCGTTGTAGTTTTTCTTTTGCTTTGTAAAAAGTCTTTCCTCACACGCAGTATTTTTTACTACGTGTGGGAAAAGTCAAAAGGTTTTTTAGAAAGAAGGAAAGACAGAGTTTAAGTTCGGGAATTCATACCAATCTAAATCAACGGTTCCTTTTGATTCATACCAAGATTGGAATTTGGAGTAGGCGGTTCTAGCATCTGATTTTTCGTAGGGCCATTTCCAATTTCCAGGAATCATAACCGCCCAAGGAAATCCAGTTGCATCCAAGTATTGGTCTGTTCCATCTGCTTTGGTATACCGTCCTGCAAAATGGATTTCGTGTTTTGTGTTTAATACATAGATATATAAATCATAAGGCACTGAACCCAGTGTAGTTTTGGGAATTGGTGTAGTTAGAATTACTTCTAACTCGGCTTTTTTTCCAAGTTGAAAGGTTTGCCCCTGTGCAGTATTGGAGGAGCTAAGTGTTGTATTACTCGCTGGTAGAATTTCAATTCCAGTGAATGCTACAGAACTTCCGCTGGTTTGGTATTCGACTACATCGTCCGAAGTTAATCGTTTCAAAGTATAATCAGAAGAATTTACTCCAGGTAGATTCATGCGAAGTATATGGTTGTAACCCGCACCTTTTGCAACATGTTGGTAGTAACCTCTTACACGCACTACTTCACCTTTTGCGTTTAGGTCTTCTTCGTAACGAACTCGGATTGTGTAGTCATTAAAATCAGCATCCCCTTGTTTTGGATAAAGGTCTTCGTAGGATACTGTATAATATCCGCTTGGTGGATAATTGATTTTTACCGACCGAGTAGCATCATTTGGATAAGGGTCATTTTCATCCGGAACACCATCATTATCCGCATCTTGAATGGTTACATGTTCAGAAACCCCAATCATATACATAGTTCTTCGCAGAGCATATACTCCCTTAATAGATATTACTGTTCTATGCTCTACTCCATTGTAAATTACAACTAGCGACACTCTACTAGTTGTAGAATTTATCGTAAAGGTTCCAGTCACATTTCCACTCGGATTAGTTACCGCTTGGAAATAACTGGTGGAATTGGTCGGATCATTTGCATCTCCAATTTGAATGAGCGCCCCTTTGATTGGATTTTCAGCGAAGTCATAAGCCAATATGTCTAGAGTTAAAGTCTTCGTAGTATCAAATATAAAATCAGTAGGACTTCCAGTTAGATCACTTATGGTCATACTGAAATTTTGCTCTCCTATCGGTGCAGGAGCAGATGTGTTTGCTGGCACATTAGCGCTATTAGCCCCCGGACTAGTTTCCCCAGCCGCAGCGGTTGTCTGCACTAGACCGACCAACCACAAATAATTCGGATCTTTTTTAGAGGAACATCCAATGAGTGCGAATAATAAAGCGATTATAATAAATTTAGAGTTCATGACCATACCCTCTCTTCGAAAATGTAAAATTAGTATACACCTAAATGTTCCCAGATACAATAGAGCGAAAGGTCTAGTTTTATTTTTTTTTGTTTGCTATTTGCAATAATTTGTAATTTTTAAACTAGCAATTACGTGATCACCACAGTATTGATTACTTACCGCAAACAAAATTGTTACTTTAGGTAATCAGAAGTGATTTTGAGAATATACGGAACCTAAATTAAATTTCGGTAGAAGAAAATTTTTAGACAGGATTAACATGATTTACAGGATGAATAATCCCGAAAACCAACTAAGCTTCTTTACATTAGGAAATGCTAATCTATGAAGAACTTGTCTTCTTTAGAAATCTATCATTTATTTAAAGATTTTTATCTTAAAAAAGAAACTATTTCTTCTCTTTGTACAAAATATCAAATTACTCGTTACCAGTTTTACAAACTGAAAAAATCCTATCCTAAAAAAAGTTTTTACGATTACGACTTGCAAGATTGGGTCAAAGCCTGTAAGGAGATTGACCCCAAAAGTACTTCTGCGGATATTCGTAATTATCTGAGTTATGTGAATAAGACAGAGTATACGCTCGAAGAGATTGAGAATATTATATACTAATTCTACTTAATCGTTGCGCAAGATTTTATAGAAAAGTGAATTAGTATAGACCATTTCAACTAATTTGAGTTGCTTAGATGCAATTCTTTTTGAGAAATGGTATAAATAGCTTTTCTAATGTCACCCCCGAAATTTTTAGTCGGGGGTCTCAAAATGTAGAGATTCCCGACTGAAAATTTCGGGAATGACATTATACATTATTTACACTCTAATGGTTTGCCTGTAAAATTCTTACAGTTCAAACCGCCATCTGGGAAATATGTTACACGATTTAAAAATTCTGATTTAGTTCCAAAGTTTTCCTCAGCTTCCATTTTTCCATCAGCGTAATAGTATTTCCAATTTCCGATTTTTTGATCTCGCAAATAACTTCCGGTATATTCTAATTTGCCGTTCTTATGGTATTTTTCCCAATAGCCAGATTTGTAACCGGTATCATAGTCGCCACGCTCTTCTAGTTTTCCATCTTCATAGTAACGTTCGTAAGAACCGTGTTCATTTCCTAGTAAATTGGTTTCTACCCAGAAATCGGTTCGTCGTTTTGCGTGATTAAAATTTTGTTTGTAATAAATATTTCCATTTGGAAAATACCAATACCAGAGACCATCTTTTAATGTATTAACAAAATTTCCTTTACTCAAAATACGGTCGCTAGTTTCAAAGTAGTATGTACATTCACCGTGTAAAATTCCAATCGAATTAGTTTGGCAATCTGCATAAAGTTTTCCCGACTCATACCAAGTATAAAGATGCTGATCTTTATTTAAGGTATAAATATTTTTTTTTCTATCGAAATTTGCTTCCTTAGGAACTCCATTGGGTCGCTTCATTTGATGCTCCGGATTGCAAAAAGAAAATAAACAAAGTAAACCAAAAACTAAAATTAATTTCCTAAAGAAATGGAAATTGGAAATCCCATTGCTGGAAATTGATTTATTAGCATTTTCTAATATTCGTAAGATCATATTTGATTCCTTAAATTTTGAACTTTGTGTATGATATAACTTAAATTCCAAAGGCGATACAATTTTATGTAAACTCTAAGTCTTAACTAGATTTAACCAATCCACAAATAGTATATGAATTTTATGTTTTAGATAGAGACCTTTGTCAATTCCATTTCATAATTATTCCACAAAACCACTCGTATCCATTGAGTTTAGTTTTGAAGAAAGGTTTGGCAGGTTTGAATATTTGAGGTTAGGCAACTTTCAATTCGCCTTGCTCGTAGATTTTAAGAATATTTGTAAATGATTGAGGAAATAAAAGGCAAAGTCCATTGCATTTTAGTAATTCGACGAATGACCGTTTAAAATTGACAAGGCAGTCGAGGAAATTTTCGATCTAAGTAAGTATATTTTGCGAAACCATTGTCTAATTTGATCCAAGTCTTAGCAGAATCTTCTGTGCGGTACAGATTTTCTTTTTCGGTATGCAAAATAACTTGCTCGTTGAGTTGTAAAAAGGAATCATAAAATCCGACTAAATTTTTAATTTTTGTCCAAGAAACCCCGTTATCTTTTGTCTCTAAAAGTATATGATCCGGTTCATTCGGATAAGGTTTATTGCCTTGTATAAATCCTACACCTGAACTATAAATTTTCATACTTTGAAACTCATAAGAACTATCCAAAAAACTCTGACTCCAATTGACTCCTCCGTCTAACGTTCTAAAAATAGAATTAGGAGAAACAAATACTACAATTTCATTGGTATTAATAATTTTAAGATTCCCATAAAACGATTCCATCACTATTTTTTTTTGAAGAACCCATGTCGCACCCGAATCAGAAGTTTTTCGAATAAAGATAACACTATAATTTACATGAGAAACAAGCCAACCGATTCCACCAGATGAATATTCAATTTCAAACGGAGTTTCCCCTTGAGCAAGGTTTGCCGAAAAACTTTGCCCTAAAGGAAGAACTTGCTCGCTATATTTTTGCCAGCTATCGCCCTGATCCTCAGAAAAAAAATAAAATTTTTCTGAATTTGAATACTGGGATCTATATGCTTCAATATAAATTTTATTGTTCACTGATTGTTTTAGTTCTAAACTAAAAGTTCCTTCTCTTTCTTCCTTTGCCCCTACCAATAAGAAACAAAGCTGCTCTAATTCATTCGGTTCTGCTTCTTTTTTACAAGTAAAGACCAAAAGTAAAATTAAAATCAGTTTAATCGTAGTTCGCATTTAATTAGCCTGAAAATTAAAAGTATAATTTTGATTCATTTTATTTCCGTATTCATCTTCTATATTTCCGGAGATAGTAATTGTATAGACCTGACCAGTTAACCATGAGTTGCCCATGGGACTTGGCAGTATGTTTACAAAACTCGAACCAGTAAGTAACGTCAGACTAACAGGATTACCCGCTACGGTCGCTGTAATATTTGAGCCTGTAAGTGTTTTTGAATTAATTCTTTCCGAGAACACGATATTCACCAAATCATCTTTCGAAATCAAAACAAATTCATTCACAGGTTTTGTAGACGTGACAGTGGGCAAAGCGTTATTATCCAATACAATGGAAAGATTACTCTTTATTGCATTGTCTACGACAATAGAAGCACATTTCTGTCCACTAGGGAACAACTTTGGATAACTATTATAATGACAATTAGCCGTCGTAGTAGGTATAAATTTAAAGCCAAATTCAGAACAGGATTTCTCCGAACTAATAACCTCAACACCGGCAGACTGGTGTGATTTGCAAAGATCATCCGAACAGGCTTTGTTTGACGACTGTTGCACTTCTGTACAACTAAGAGTAAAAAATTGCGCCTGATGTGCTATACACGATAACAATTTACAGGGTGGATTTGCTTCTTTGTATTGGATTAAAGCCAATAATAAAAAAGGGAACACTGAACTAGACTTTTTGTCTTGCTTTTCAGGGTTTTTTTCTCCTTCCGAGCGCATACAAAAACAGAGAGCCAAACAAAACAGTAAAGTGACGAGTCTGAACATCTGGGAATATACCTATAGTTATTATAGTCAATTAAACTGTTTTGTCAAGCAATTTCGCTCCGAAATAAAAAATTTAGTTTTTGTCATACGATGATTTGAATTCAAGGCTAATCCCAATTCAACCCATGTCCGAAACTTTACCAATTGCCGACTTATAGTACTCCCCCACCCACTTCTCCTGCTCAATAGTATCTGGCACTTTCAAGTTTCGACTCTCTGAAATGATACTCAGCGCATTACTCGAAGTAAACCCTAAATGAATCATTACACTAGCAGCAATAAGAGAAGATCTCCCAATTCCAGCACGACAATGAATTCCAATAGACTTACCTTCTTGAATTTTTAAAGCAAGGTCTTTGCAAAATGATTGAAACAAACTAACATTAGCCGGAACTCCTCGGTCCTCAATACGAAATTGCAGGAAATCAATCCGATACTTTTCGCAAACTTCTTTTTCTTTGTTCAAACCCAATTCGAATTCTTCTTCCTTTGTTAGCGCGGATACTACTAAATTAACCTCTATAGATTTTAAAAATTCGATAGACTCTTCTAAGATTTCATTCCCACGAGGACGAGAAATGATAGCGAGCTTTCCAGGAAAATTCAATAGAATTGGGTATATGTTTAGCATACTTATCATTGTAACTTAAATTACTTCATTCCTTTCCTTTAAAAAAACTCCATACGCTTAAAAGGAAACTAACCATCGTAATGACCGTCATAAACGTATCATAATAAATTTCAATTTCTTTGTAAGTAAAAGCCAATGCGAATATTAATCCAATAAAAAGGGCAAAGAGAATAAAAAGAATTTTATCTAGCATTCTTTAATTCCTCTCTCAACTCCTCCTTGATTTCTTTCTTCAAAATCCGAGTGCCTGTAATAATCAAGCCGGCGAAGCTAAAGGTTAAAGCTAAAATAGTTAATAGGACTGAAGTGAATGACATTGTAAATCTCCTTTATTAACTATTATTTTACATTGATTGCAAAATAATAGAAAGTCTTTTTTGCTTTAAAATTTCTTTCACCATTATCTATTTTTTTGTTCTAACTTAGATAGACCCCCGATAGAAAACACATTCGATTAAGCTCCATCCGCTCACGCCCAATAGTCAGGCTATGCAGGTTTCGGGGTTGATAGGGGTAAAAAAAAATATCCCAATCTTCCCTCAGTGTCTCCGTGCCGGCGCCTGTGGTGTGGATTCGACAAGGCTCACCAACCGCAAGCGAAGCGCGTCGAATCCATGGTAAATCCCTATTTCTCAATCTCCATAAGTGAGTTCGGATATTCCCCATACATATCAGGAGAATACATAGCTTCCACACGTGTAGCGGGTAAGCTGAATTTACCGTCTTGGTTTAGGCGAATTGTATATTCAATTGTCATCTCTCCCTCCGGCAAATACTCGTAATACGCTCTGTAGGATTCAAAAGATTTTTCTTCAAAAGTTGGATAAGACCAGCCAGATTTTTTTTCACCCATGGTCGCACTGGCAGAATCTCGTAAGCCGCCGCCACCTAATATTGATGCTCCTGTAGGAATTGGATCATTGATTACAACCCAGGTCATATCTGCATCCGCTTTTACTTTGAGAGTAACTCGCACCAAGTCACCACGTTTGAGACCAGCGCCTATTCCGAGTAAACCTCTTTTTTCTAAAGGAGTAATTGTTTTTTCAATCGTGTAACCGTTAGAAACCGCAGACTTGAGCGGAACCGCTGCCGTGCTTTGAATCGTAGCCCAGGGTTTGCCGGTTCCTTGGTGCTTAAGTTTTAATTCCGTTGCAGATTTT
This sequence comes from Leptospiraceae bacterium, assembly GCA_017996175.1. GTDB lineage: Bacteria > Spirochaetota > Leptospiria > Leptospirales > Leptospiraceae > UBA2033. The sequence goes on along the minus strand of JAGOHK010000003.1, from coordinate 63,065 downwards.
GCCCAAGGGAAACTAAGTGTTGAACCTTTCGGTGTAGTTTTCCAATCTGTAGTTTTCGTTTCTTCGTTTAACAGTCCGAAACTTTCTCCGCCTACTGCTTCTTTCTCGTATTCCTTGGAGAATTTTTCAAATGCAATCATACCCCAGGCATTTGCAGTTGTAATATCCCAACTTCCTTTTCTTTGTCTGGATAAAGCCCCTCTTACGATACGCGGAATATCTTCTTTCCATTTTTTTAAGTTCACAAGGTTGAGTAAAAGTCGGACTGCATTTTGATCGGAAGATACCATTAACCACCAGAGAGAATCACTTCCTTCTGTCGTGAATTTCATCGTAGTTCCCTGTAAGTTGAGTCTACTTCTGAGTATCTGCTCGACTTGCGTAATATGCTCATTACGTTTCGGAATATCTTTGAGTTTATATAAAATACTCCACCAATCCAGAAGCGCCGAAGTAGGCAGTAAATTACTTTGAATCGAAAGTGTCGTGATATGTTCTGGTTTAGCTTTTCCGAATCTCGCCAGTGCTTCAATTGCATTTAATTTTCGAATTGTTAGATCCGCAGTAGGAAGTGAGCTTTCTCGGTAAAGTGTTCCTTCTACAAAACTAGTTAGTCCTGTGAGCATCATCTCTCTATTATCAGCAGGAATTTCAAATCCTGATTCGTTTGAGATTGCTAAGAGATAAGCGGTTAATATTGGATTGCCGTAATAGCTATTTGGGAAAAATTTCGCTAGTCCGTCACTATCCAAGTAAGATGGAAGTGCATTCATTAAAGCCTTCCAACCTTCTTTGTCCTTTAAAACAATCATCTTGGAAGTCTGTTGTTCGAGACAAGTATAAGGATATTTTTTCATATAATCCTGAACACCAGTCAGACCTTCGAGCAAACTCTTCGCATACACTATATTTACCCCACCTCTGCCTTCGAGTGCATCGGATGGTTTTTCTACAGTCATTGCATATTCATTTTCTACTTGTAATAGTGTAGCTTGTTGGACTCGAACAGGAATCGCCTGAACTATTTTCTGGGCAAATTTGACTTTATCCATTGCACCTGTTTCTGATTTTGCAGAAAATTCATAGACTAGTTTCTCAACACCAAATGGAATTGAAATCGACCAAGAAACTTCTTTCGACTCACCTGCTTCAAGTGAAATAGTTTGGTTTTCTAATTTTCCAGTAAGACCGGAAATGTTTCCGGTCACTTCGACTTTCATCGGTTTCTCCGTCGCATTACGCACAGTAAACGATGGATTAAATGTATCTCCTTCTCTGGCTAATTGTGGTAAGCCGGGAAGTAACATCAAATCTTGAGTAGTTCGAATCGAAGTGCTGCCCGTTCCAAAGTATTTATCTCCACCGGTTGCAATCGCTACAATTTTAAAACGAGTCAATGAATCATTCAGTGGAACTACTACCTCAGCCAAACCAGAAGAATTCAGCTTCACACTTGCTTTCCACAAAAGTAGAGTATCAAATAATTCTCTAGCGGAATCTTTTCCACCACCTCCTCCGGGTGGTAATGCTTTTAGTCCAAAGTGTCGTCTTCCTACTACTTGCATTTGCGCCGTAGCAGTATTAACCTCAAGCCCACGTTCATTCATCATGGCGCGAAGTAATTCCCATGTATTGTTAGGCATTAACTCAAGCAGTCCTTCATCGAGAGCAACAAGAGCAATATCGCTATTATCCGGTAGTTTCCCACCATCGGAAGTTTTTACATTTACGGTAACAGTTGCTTTTTCTCGAATTTTAAATACTGGTCTGTCTGTTTTTACGCTCACTTTTAGTTCATGAGCCTTCCAGCCTACTTTGATACTTGTAATTCCTAAACGAAAAGAGGGTCTCCCTAAGTCCACAAGCGCGGTTGGTTTAATTTCCCCCACTCTACCACGCACAGCTAGAACAGATACGAATACATTCGGCGCATAATTTGCTTTAACCGGTATTTCAATTGTAGGATTTGCGGAACTAACGGGCTTGAGGTAATAGTCAATTACCCCTTCTCGCTCCACACTCACTAAAGCAGTTGCGGTCTTAAATGGCATACGGATCTGAAACTTCGCAGTCTCTCCCGATTCATAAGTTTTTTTCTCAGGTAGCACATCCATCCTATCGTGATCCGAAACATTAAACCAGGAATCCTTCCCTGTAATATATACTTCTCTATACGCAAAAACATCATTACCCGCACTATCTTCTATCGAAGCCTGAAAAATCACATCTCCTGAAACAGGAGATTCTTTTTTGCAAACTAAAAGCCCTTTTGCATCTGTTTTGCCTTTACAAAATGTAGTATGTTTTTTTACTTCTTCTACTGAATCATAAGAATAAAATCCACCTACTAGTCTTTTACGATGAGTGATCGTTTTACGACCAAGTAAATCAATACTTACATCTACTCCAGCTTTTGGCTTACCGGCATTATCCACAACCGCCGCAAAGATTTTTACTCCATCCTTAGACGCAGCCCAACCTTCTGACTTTAGTCCAACCAAATATCTTCCGGGATAAATTGGAATCGTAGAGGATACTGTCTGTATTTCTCCTACTGGGTCTCTATATTCTAATTCTGTTACTACTTCCTGTGGACTATCTTTTTCGGGAATATCTTTGATTTCTGCTTTTGCAAAACCTATTTTATCTAAAATAAGATCTTGTGATTTAATACTTGTATTTCCAGAATTGCCGTTAGTATCTTGTTCATCGCCTTCTTCGTCATAATAGTAATTTCGAGTAGAGGCTAATTTGCGTATTCCTTCTTTCAACCTTCCATTCGCAAAGGTATAATCCTCAAAACCTTCGAACTCGCCAATACTAGTATCTCTAAACCAAGATTTTACCTTTACAGCCATTCCACCAGCCGGACCACCCGCGAGGTAATTCACGATTAAATCCACAGAAAAAGATTTCGGTTTCACTAATTTTTCCAGTGGTGCTTTAATGATAGCTTTCATCAAGGGAACCCGAAATTCCTCTACTTTAAATTCTCCCGTGTAATACGCCTTATCCCCTTTATAGAGGTTAATGGCATACGTACCAAGTTTTGCCTGTTTAGGAATTTTCCACTCTGCTTCTGAAAATCCTCCAGTCCATTTTAAATTTACGCTGTATTCTTGATCTGACCCAATATGAGTAATTTTCATTTTATTCGGAAGTATGGTTGGAGAGGCAAATGATACACCTTTCATATTATGACTTCTGAGAATATGTTTAAAATGAACGGTTTCTCCTGCGCGAAGAAGAGTTCTATCTAAAATAGTATGCGCGATAGAATTTCCATCAGAAGAATATCCAGATAAATTAAATCTCCAGTTCTCAATTCCACTATCCCAACTAGTATGCGCAAAGGATAAATCTTTTTCTTTTTCAGCAATCACAAGTAACCCGTTGTCGTAAGAAGAATAGGAACAATTGGGAATGCGACTTTGCGGAATTCCGCCTAATTTCAATATGCCGCTAGAATCAGTTTGCCCTTGTGCGACTAAATTATTTTTACAATCTCGAATGGAAATTTTTGCGTCCGCAACTCCTTCTGCTTTATCTAGGGATGTTACCCAAACCAAAGAACTTTCCGTTCCCCATTTAAAATGCACAGCCATATTCGTAACCAAAGCTGAGGTTGGAACATACATCTTTCCTTTTTTCTCTAAAAGAGAATTTCCTAACTTTTCACTTTCAATCTCAACGACAAAAAATCCAGGTTCTTTCAGAGGAATGCCAACAACTTCAAATGCTTTTTCTCCATTTGGCTTTGGAATCGTAAAAGAATTTGTATTTGCCTCACCGGCAAATATGGATTTTTCTCTCTCCGCCTTGTGGACTTTTTTTAACCAAAGTAAAATATTTTCAGGAGTAATTTTAATTTTTTTTCCAAATAGATTACTAAAAAATCCTCCCCCTTCTCCAGTCATCTTTACCACTTTTGCTTTTACTTCTTTGTCCAAATTACGAAGGGTAACGGGTAACAGTGGTTCTGCCTCAAGTTCAATAATTCCAAAACTTCCTGAGAATTTTGCCAGAGGTGGGTATTTATCTGATTTTACTTCGAGCGGAAATTTTGTCGCGTTAGAAAGTTTTCTTCCCGTTTCATCTTTTAAAGAATCGGAAACAAGAAGTTTGAACTTTGTTTCCTCCGGAAAAGGTCCTTCGAAATAAACACTGTAAGTTGTTCCATCAGAGTCTTCTTCCGAGTTGCCGCGAATCTTTGCAGTCCATTTTTTTCCACCACCATCGAGAGTGATTTTTTTAATATCTGATTTCTGGATAGGACTTGTGAAATTTACGTAAAAATTAGAAATAGGAATACAACCGGCATTTTTATTCTCACGGTCACAGGAGAAATCAGCAGAAAATGCAGTGCGGGCAGAAAAAGCTAAAACTCTATCTTCATCTGTTTTTACTCCTGACTTTGATTCAATTCCTTTTCCTAGTATTAGGCTAACTTTCGCTTTGTTCGGAAAACGAAGTTTTGATTTTATTAGAAGTAATTTTTCTGTTTTAAATTTTTCTCCAAACTCTGCTTTTAAGATATCCTGTGCATCAGAAGGTTTAATAATAGTAGCCGCTACTCTCTCCTTAATCCCTTCTATTTCAAACATAAGCCTGTTTTCTAGACTACTTTCTTTTACTTCTGCATCCATTTTTAAAATAAAAATCTGATCTTCGTCTATAGTCGAACCTTCATACGGGTTCGTAAATAATGCAGTAGGACCACCGGTTGAAAATTGAAAACTTTTATTTCCTGTAATTTCTTTGCCGGCTAACGTCTTAGTATTTGATTTAAGTAGGAACTTACAGACAATACCCGCTTCCAGGTTGTTCGGAAATTCATACACAAAAGTTTTTTCATCTATCCATCTTGCCTTTCCTTCAACAGGACAAGTAATTTCAAATTGATCTGTCTTTACTCGTGGGTTACCAAATGGAACCATCTGCGCAGAGAAATTTACCTTTACTTGTTTTACATTTTTCACAACTCCTTCCGGAGAAAAACTTGTGATGGTAGCTTTTTCTTGAGCAGCTAATGAAAATATGCCCATTAAAGAAATTAGAAATAGATAGAAATATTTTTTCATTGGAATCCTTGTTTAAATTAATTTTTACTTTTTAGAATCTGCCGGAGTATCAGTCTTAGCCGGTGCGGGAGCATCTTTGGTTTCTTTCGCTTCTACTTTCACACAACGCACATTGTATTCCCTAAAAAGAGACCCTGAATTATGATGCCCATTGTCAAAACTTACATACCAGATATTCGATCTATCGCTCGCTCTTCTATTTCCAGACATATAATGTCCTGCTGGAGTTCTAAACTCAGGGTATTTGGAATAATATGCATCCACTAATTCATCTCGAGTAGGAAGTCTCATCCCATTTTTTTCACACTCTTCTTTCGCAACAATATACGCTTTCTTAGTAATATTTTCTGCCTGCCATTTCACACCGTGTAACACTAAAAAACCGCCTTCTTTTTGCAAAGGTGGAAGTTCTTTTTTAGGAGCAGGCTCTACTTTAGCTGGTACCGTTTTGGAATCAGTTGTTTTCGCTTCAGCAGTCTTAGTCTCGCCAGCTTTCGCAGGTGTTTTTGTCTCCGACTCTTTTGCTGGATTTGGCGTAGAAACCGGCGTTGTGGACTGGGAAAATAAACAGAACGGAATTAAAAAAAGAAAGACTAAAATTTGTTTCATGGGTATGTATCCTCTATCCTTAATCCACATCCAACTAGAGATAAAGTCAAGTCGGAAAAAGTTTACTTCTAGTTTCGAAAAAGTCTTGCAATTTAAGATTTCTGATTAGAATAAAGGGAATGTTAGTTAAAATTATAATTTTAATACTATTTTCCTTTTTCCTATCCTGCAAAGACGATACCACTACAACCAACCCGATTGCAGCCGCACTGACGGGTAGCAACAACCCATACAGCCCAACTATCTATAGCATTGACCCGAAAATAGGAAACCCTGCTTTCCTTACGCCTAACTTTCTGATATTTCCAGGAGCGAGTTATGAATCAACGCTTGTCACGATTAAAGGAAAAAACTTTGTCCCGTCTATTATTGGAAATACAATTTTGTTTGATGACGTTATTGCAATACCTGAATATGCAAATGAACAAGAAATAAGAGTAAGAGTTCCGTCAGGTGCCAAATCGGGTGTTTTATCTGTCTCGAATAATGGAGGAGTTTGTTATAGTCTCGATAAAAAATCTGGATTCAATTGTGAAGGGGAAGATTTTTACGTAAATTGTTACGCTCCGTTTCAAAATATTTACGGATCTGAAATTTCTATTCCAACAGGAACAATGCAAACGATTGCATACAATAAAGTTACCACAAGGGCATTTCGCTCTGACTTACTCTACACAAATCCGTACACTAACGAGACCTCGGCTAACACAATAAATATTCGTTGCACAACTCTGGCTCGTGTGTTATCTTTTTCTCAATCCTGCGTACCGACAGAACACCAAGTAGACGGAAATTCTATTACCTTTAATCCCGTACTTTCTGTGAACTCTAAGTATTTTACAATCCAATACTTTATTACTGCCGGTGGTGGTGAATGCATAATAAGGGTTAATTAATGTTAACCCCACTTCAATCTAGTCACTTTTTATTTCTAGGAATTTGGATAATCACAATTATCTTCCGTTTATTCGAACTCAGACTCGCTAAAAAAAATCTTGCCAAACGAAAATCAGAGCCGAACTTACAAATCGCCAAAGAGCCTTTTTTCTTTTTATTTGTAATTCTTCATAGTTCTTTTTTAGTAGCTGTTCCCATAGAAATTCTTTTTCTCCAAAGAAGTTTCGAGTTGCAGTTAGGACTTATTTGCCTCTTAGTATATGCTATATGCCTCATCATGCGAATGAGTGTCTTACTTACTTTAAAAGAAAACTGGAATGTCAAAGTAGTTTACGACCCTAACTCAAAAGCAAGCATCGCCACAACTGGTCTTTACAAATACATTCGTCATCCCAACTATCTCATCGTCATATTAGAAATAGCCGCTATTTCTCTATTTCATTCTGCTTATTTTTCTTTTTTATTTTTTTCTATTTGTAATTTCTCCATTCTATATTTTCGCATTCGACAAGAAGAAGCCGCTCTTATGTTAAATCCTTTTTATAAACAACACTTTTCGGATAAAAAACGTTTTGTGCCATTTGTGTTTTAGTATAGACTTTTTAAAAAATTTTTTAACAAGGATTGTTTCAAATGAAAAAAGTAGGAAGAATCAAAGCTGGCTTCGTTGTAAAAAGTGAACACGCTAATTTTATAGCAGAAACTTTGTTTGATTTTCTCATAAATAATAGAAGCAGGTTTTGCGAAGAATAACATCCAATAAATTGCTTGCTTTCTCATTTATGTAAGCTATAGTAGCAATATGGAAACTTCTAAGTTACAAATTAACTATAAAGAATTATTTATGAAAATTTCCTCTTTCCCTGAAGAAACAGCTCTACAATTATTAGAATATGTCGATTTCCTATGGGAGCGACACACTCCCGCGATAAATGGACTTTCTGAATCCGATAAGAATGAATTAGAAAGAAGAACTTCCAAGTATTTCCAAAATCCACAGACAGGGCTTTCTATTGATCAAGTGATTCACGGTTTAGAAAAAGATTTAGGAGAAAAACTAATTTAGTTAATGAATAAAGCTATATTCACAGAAGAGGCTAATCAAGATTTGCGGGAAGCAGTTCTTTGGTATGAAAACCAACAAAGTGGCATAGGGAAAAAACTTGCAATTGAAGTAATCGAGAAAATTCATAAATTAGAAATAAAACCAGATGCCTACTCCGCTGATGATAAAGGTCTTCGCAAAACGAGCTTAAATTCCTTTCCATACTTTATATATTACGCTTTTAATAAATCACCATTAGTATTAGTGATAGCAATATGGCATAAAAGTAGATTAAAAGATATTGTTGACATAAGAGCAATTAACATATCTAAATAATATCTACCTCCCCTTCACAATCGGCAAATACCGAATATCCTGACCACATAAAATATCTAAGCACTTACAAAGATCAGCAGTATGAAGGCTAAGAACAGAATTATAATCGTCATGGCGATAACCACCAAATAGGCTAAGAGTTAGAGGAATTGGACGATTCAATTTTTGGGAAACTCGATTAATCATAAGATAAACTAATTCAGAACAATGTATCCATTCCTCAGTAGAACATTGAGAACCCAAATCATCCCATTCATGGGAGTCAGCACCATGACAGAATACAACATAATCTATATTACCCGCAAGAATTTCAGAACTAAGACGGTTCAAATCACGAACTAAGTTTTCGATATAAGTTTTGTGATCTCCAGATGGATTTATATTAAAGGGGATAATCTTGTTTAGCTCTCTGACAAAGACCTTTGAATCTTCGATAGAATTCCCATAATGACCGTCTAAATCAATATAGGCACCTCTTAATTTCTGTTTGTTCCAAAGTTTAACAGAAGCAATCACTTGCCCTGAAAAACTACAAAACCCGGCTCCAGTAGAGGGCTTGGCATGGTGAAATCCAGACGTCGGGGAAAATTGCACAATTTCAGGATTTGCGAAACTTCTTTCGATTGCATAAAAAAGGGATGCATTGGTATAACGAACAGAATCAGCAAATTGAGAATTCCAATACAATCCATTCGAAGAGGCAAAAGGCTCTTTGCCTGCAAAAAAAGAATCCACATACTGGCGAGTATGCGCTAGATAAAATTCTTCTTTTTCAAAGGGTTCCCAATTTTCATCAAGGGAAAAATTAGAAATCAACCGATTGCGGTAAAGAAAATCCAGCAAATACCTAGGTTTGTTCGGACTTTTAGAAGAGCCGACACTCAAATCGGATACCATTTCCTCTCGATAGACCATATTAATTTTTTCTTTGTAAAATTTCATTACGTACTCCTACCTTGCTTTCTTACGGTAAATGCCAAAATAAAATACATATTTCTGATTCAAAAATATGCGTTCGGTATAAAAAATAGTATAACTCTAAACTCGGACAAAGTGACGCTACTTTGTAATTTACTGAAAATATTATTTAATGCGACGTAACAAAGTCGCATTAATAGAATCAGATCAGATTGTTTTTGAGAAATAATCTAGACAGTTTCTCAAAACTAAGATTGAATTTTTTTACAGGTTAGATTAGAAGGAAAAGCCCTAAATTGAGTAAACCAATTACAAGCCCAATTCCCCAACCTCCCAGTATATCGCTTAGAAAATGGTGCAAAGTTATTAACCTTCCAAGCCCAGCAAATAAGGAAAATAAAAAGAAAAGCGGTGAATAGTGATAAACCGTAACTAATATAAAGATAGAGACCATGGAATTGGCTGCATGAGCAGATGGAAAGGAATGTTTCATGTCAGGATTTTTATCTTGGTTATCCATTACCCGTATCAAGGGACGTTTTCTAGAAATAGTTTTTTTCATGAATAGAACTAGCCTATCTGTGATATAACTTATAAGTCCGACATGCAGGATTAACTTCGTTATCCCCCAGAAAGAATTATTTGGATAAAAGAAAAAAGAAATAATTAAAATCAAAAGAAGTGTTTCTCCTCTATTGATTCGTGACAAAATCCTATCTAGGGTTTTATTTTTAATTCTATCCCTGATGAATCCAGAAATAGCTAAGTCGATTTGTATTAGTCTTTGGATCAAAGAAGTAATTCGTTTTTTAAGTCCTGAACTAGACTTTGTAAGCTAATTGTTTTTTGTTCACCAGAGATTAAATCTTTTAAGTTGACAATTCCTTTCTGGAGTTCGTCACTTCCTAAAATTAACACATACCTATAACCTTTTTTTTCGGCTAACGCAAGTTGTTTTCCGAACTTATGTTTTCCTTCAAGCATTATTTCGCAGGAAATTCCTTCTTGTCTTAATTGATTTGCGAGTAACATAACGTCAGTCGCAAGAGAGTCGTCCATTAAGGGAATAAATACAGTTGTATGTCTTTTTAAATTAGGAATTAAGTTATGCGATTTCAAAAAATTTTGTAACGTAACATCTCCCAGTCCAAATCCAATTCCAGATAATTCGTCGTTGGAAAATAGTCCAATTAAATTATCATAACGTCCACCGCCATAGAGAGAACGTTTATTTTCCGGATTCGTATCAAAAATTTCGAATATAAATCCAGTGTAATAATCAAAACCACGTATGATAGAAGGGTCAAACTCAATATAGTCGGAGAGTCCCAATTTGCCCAAAATGTCAAACAAGCGGTTAATCTCTGTTATAACCTCCGGGTCAATTCCCCCGATTTCGGAAATATTCTGAATGGAGGAAGCCAAGTATTTGTAAATCAAATCCAGTTGTTTCTCTGGTTCCGGCAAATAGGCTTTTACCTGTGTTTCAAAATCTTCTTTTGTGATTTTGTTTTTTTTGTCTAAAATTTTTGCGATTGTTTGATCGGATTCACCGCTTAGAGAAAGGGAATTTCTAAGAAATCCAGATAGAATTTTACGGTGAGAAATCTTAACTTTAAAACTTCCTTTCGGTGCGCGAAATGCAAATAGAATGTCACAAGCGAGTTTTATAATTTCCACCTCTGCCTGAACGGAATTGATTCCAAAAATATCTACGTTTAACTGCCAGTGTTCTCGGAGTCGTCCATGACCGGGAGCTTCATAACGCCAGAGATTGGGAATCGAATACCAACGAATTGGCTTAGGCAAATCACGATTCTTCGCTGCAACCATTCTGGCAAGGGAAGGAGTCATCTCGGGGCGAATAGCGACATGCCGCTCTCCTTTGTCAATGAAGTCGTAGAGTTGCCTTCCTACAATTTCTTCTCCTGTTTTTGCTTTGTACAAGTCGTACGACTCAAGTAGAGGAGCATCGTATTCCTCATAGCCATAAAGCATTACAGTTCGGCGCATAATACCAAACATCCACGCACGAAAGCGCATGTCGTCTGGATAAAAGTCGCGTGTGCCTTTATAATTTTCTGTAGATATTTTTTTTTCTGATTTACTCAATTGATTTCAAACCGAGAGTATAGTACCCTTTATTTGAATGCTCTTACGATGTCCTTGTATTTGTCGAATCCTTTTTCATCATTGTTCGAGCCAGTTATTTCGGCGCCGATGTATATGGTCTGGTCAATTTTGTAGATATGGCGGGCATAAAGGGAAAATCTCATTGGTACCATCATCTTAAAAACTATATCCATAGAAAAGGTGGGTTTAGTTTTAAGAGCTTGCACAATATAATCTGAGGTAACTTCAATTAATACACCATGTTCGGATACATTCAGTACATTTTGTTTTTCGTCCACGATAGCCGTGCTGGAATCCATGATTCGTTTATTGATAGTGTAAGCTATTATTTCAAAGTATTCTAAGTTGCCCTGGGTAATTGGTGTTTGACTTTCATTGTAGCAGTATCCAATGACAACATCTTCCTTCGGAGATTTGAATACGATTGGATAATAAATAAAAGATTGAATCATATCCTTTCTGAGGGCAGCAATTTTTTCTTCTAGGATAAATTCTTCTTCATAATAACTTTTTAAATCGAAACACTTTATATCTTTAGAAGATTCCATTGTTGTGGTGTTTGTTATAAATATAGGAAGACGTTCTCTAAGTAAAATTTCCTCTTCTTCTGTTAAATCATCGCGGTTGAATAAAGGAACTATTTTAGAACGAGGATACTTTGTTTTAAGTGTTTTATCCACTTCATTAAAAATTACTTCGGTAGAAAAACCTAGCGCAGCCTTAATGTCCAAATCAATCTTAGCTACTAAAAAATTTCCTGCGTGAACTGGGTTAGTCTCTGTAGAGAAACGATCGGCAGTTCGACGAACTTGCTTTGCGATTTTGACTTGCCTAAGTGTACAGGCATGAGATTTTTCTCTGGAACTAACGCGCTCAAAAACCAATTCAAAGTATTTTTCTCTAGCATATTTGTATAAAACAATCTCAGGCTCATTGGACAAAGAAATTTGGTCAGCGATCTCTATGATGAAAGAAGTCTTAGCCGCTCCGGGTTTTACGGTAATTTTGGGTTTGCCCACATAGTTCTTTAAATACGGATCTTTCAGTAAATGATTTTGGGATACATACTCTAGCATTTTACCCATATTAGTCTCAACTACTTCCCACTCCCTTGGTGCCTGAGAAATAGTTGTGATCTTTTTGATAGTTGATTCCGTTTTAGGTTTTGCATCCGTTGTCAATTTTAATATCCTCTAATTTAACTTTCTGAAATTTACCCTTCTATTTTTTGCCCGACCTTCTTCGGTATTATTATCAGCTTCTGGCTGAGAATACCAATATGCCTTCGTGGTAATTCGTTTTGCGTCGATTCCTTTCGAAACAAAGTATTCTTTTACAAGCTCTGCTCTTTTTTCACTTAACTTTAAATTGAAATCCTTGCTTGCAACATTGTCTGTATGCCCACCTACTTCAATTGAATCTAGGGCGTTAAGTTTAAGATATGCTGCAATCTTATCAAGTATTTTTATTTGTTCTGTAGTTAATTTGTATTCATTGAACTCATAATATACTACAGTACTATAAATTTTTTCAAAGTCTTTTATTTTTCGCAAAAATATTTCTATTGTAATGCTTCCAGAAGAGTTATAATCTCCTTCTTTAATAATAAGGGTTTCGTCTTGGTAGCCAGAGGCTTTTCCTAATAACTCAAAACTTTTATCTGGTCGTTTTTCTAAGATGAATTTTTCATTTTCTTTTTTTAGTAAAATTCCATTTTTATCTTTTTCTGTGAAGACTGTTACTGATCCAGTTGTAATTTCTTTTTTAGTTTTATAATCTCTTAATACAACAATTAGACCATCTTTCTTTTTCTCTTCATTAACAGGTTTATCTGTTTTTGCCGGGGGCGAATCTTTGCTATCCTTAGAGACGTCTTTAGTTGTCTCTGGCGGTTTCGTCTCTTTAGCCGGTGGAGTTATTTCTTCTTCCTTTTTGATTGGCATTAAAACAATTTTTACATACTTAGATTTTTTAAATCCAACAGATCCACGTAAATCCAATGAAAATTCAGTTGGATAAAAGTCCGGTGCGGAAACTTCGATTCTGTAAAGTGAATTTGTAAAAAGTTTGGTTGCAAAATTTTTAGGATTTGATTTAGAAATATCTCCCCCAATTCGCTCGGACGTGATGACACTTACAACCCCTTTTTCATTGTATATTTTAATAGTCGATGCAATCCCTATCATGGTTTCTTCTGAGCCATCGAGCACGAGTCCGCTTAGATCAAACAAATAAGGTTTACGCATTTCTTCTGGAACTTTTGTGCGGTAAATATCAAATTGCCCTTCCCCACCATCACGATTAGAAGAATAATAAGCCCAAATTCCGTCATGCGTTAGAGAAATCCCTTCATCGTCCATAGAGCTATTGAACGGCTTCGGTAAACGATAAACATTTTTCCATACTATCGCCTTACCGGGAGTATTCGCTGGACTTGCTTTTTCAATGACAGTTTCTTTTTCATACTGCTCATCCATATCAATTCCCCAAAAATTATATTTATGGTATTCGTCATCTCTGTCCGTACTAAAGTAGAGAGTAAGGTTGTCATAATGAAAATAAGGCATAATTTCATTATCTTTTGTGTTTACCTTATTTCCAATATTAATAGGACGAGACCATTTAGGATTTGGGTCATCTGCATTATGAACACGTTCGGAAATCCAAAGATCAAATTCTCCAAAACCACCAGGGCGATTAGAAGAGAATACTAGGTATTTGCCGTCAGGAGAGATGGCAGGCATTTTATCATCGAAGTCAGAATTGAGATCATTTAAGTGAATTGGAATAGACCATTTATCGAGGGAAGATTCTCGGTGCGTATAATAGATATTTAACCCTTTGAATCCATCTTTGCCTGTAGCCTCTGTTCGAATGGAAGTAAAATAAATTTCTTTCGGTCTACCTTCTTCATCGAATTGAATTGTGAATGGTCCGTCAAATCCAATCGTGCTCAGTTCATTCAAATTAATTGGTTCCATCCAACTTGGTTTTCCAGTTCTATCTTTATAATTTCGATTTTCGGAAAGCCAAAAGTCCATTCCCCCCTGTCCGCCGGGGCGATTCGATTGAAATACAATGTATCTACCGTTTGGACTTATAATGGGATTGTATTCTACGTTTTGGGTGTTCAAAGGAAACCCGAAATGCGTGGTCACAGAGTCGCTGGAATCCTGTGCAATTAAGGAGGACATAGCTAGGGCTAGGATTAATAAATATCTCATAGTTTTAATATCGAAATAAAAAACTAAGAAAAGTCTATATTTTTGTAAAATCTTATTTGTTTGTGTCGTACCCGATGCAGTACAATTAAGAAAAACATTTAAAGATTACCACCGATAAACACCGAGAGCACCGATAAAAGATACGATAATTCTTGAATATTTGTGATTTGGTTTGCATCCGTATCATTTTTCATCGTTCTTTTATCGGTGTCCATCGGTGGTAATCTTTGAGTGTGCCGCATTACACGATAGAATTAACGAATTGAGTAAAGAACCTTACGTTTTCCGATACGCTCGCGGTTGAGTTCGATTCGGTTGTTGTAATAGTAAGCTCTTTCTGGTTTGAGTTGACCTAACACATCAAACAGATCCATTTCAAAGGATAGCATAACTTCTGCGACATCGTCCACTTTTTTATCTAGAACATCTTTTACACTTACAACTACGTGGCGCGAGTTGATTTGTTCGGGCTTTGCAGTCTCTGCGATCATAAAGAAATTTGCCTTGGTGATAGTTCCTCCGACAGAGGTTTTTTTCCCACGTTCCTTAGCAATTTTTATAATTTGGGTAGTAACACGCATTACCTCTGGGTCATCAGGGCTCATATCCATGGAAGCGGATAAGTCCGATCTTGCGGCAGTTACATTGTCTAATTCTTCAAATGCTTTTGAATCAGCGATTTCTAAAATATTTCGGTAACCTGTAATTGTTTCCAAGTTCATAGATTTAATAAGTTTTTCATATTGGACAGGCGGAATTAGGTTTTTTAAAGTAGAGATGAAATTTTTCAAAGCATAGTGTGACTCAATCATCGGAGCGGAAATTCCATCTATTCCGTTAGCTTTGCAAAAACGAATATCAGTTCTTGCCTCTGGTCCACCAATTTTGACCACAACAGGCACTAAATCTCTTCCTAAGAGGGATAAAAGTTTTAACTCATCGTAGTCCATGTCTTCTGTCTCAGTCCCTCCTTTTAAACCGGTAAAACAATAATCTTTTACATACATACCTAAATCTTTTTTTAAATTAAACAGGGAGGTTTCGACAGATTTATTCATAAATATTTTATCGACATAATTCAAAAATACTTCTCCATTATTTGTCTAAACTGATAAGCACCTCTATTAGAGTTGTTTAATAAAATAAATCTTGACTAAGAAAGCTGTTTTTAAAATCAGTTTAAAAACTTAGTTTAAATGGAAGAGTGATACTATGCTATATGAAGATGAATTTGATGATGAATACGATGCGGAAGAAGAAGAGTATGATGACACAACTGTTACAATGGCTTGTGACGATTGCGATTACCGCTGGAAAATTTCTCTAGAAGTAGAAGATGAAGAGGACACTTATGAAGAAGAATTGATTTGTCCTATGTGCGGTTCTTCTAATGTAGCAGAAATTTAAGATTTTTCTAATTGGATCGTTTTTCCCTTTACAGAGTAGGAAGGGAGAAGAGGTATGGAGGTTAATATGAAATTAATCCTAGTATTTATTTTATACTTAGCATTATTTACTTCTAGTTTATTATCTTCCTCAGAAGAAAATCCTACACTAAAGAAAATTCTAGATTTATATAAGAAAAAAGATTACAAAGAAATCAGTAAGGTTGCCAGTGAGTATATTCATAAATCCGAAGATTTAAGCCAGGATGATAAAGTTCTAAAATTTTATTTCCATACAGAGAACGATATACGCAAACTCGATTTGGTTCTAGATAATATTTATAAAAACACAGACGAAGTAAATTCTAAGTTTCATACTCTAACCTATATGCTAATGGAAAAAGCTATACTAGTAGATGAATATGATATTGGTGTAAAGTGGGGAGATATTTTTCGAAAGGAGGCAAAATCAAAAAAACAAAAGTACATCAAGGGTTTGTATTTATATTCCTGCCTTCTTTATAAAGCAGAAAGACCACTTATATCTCTCTCTGTAATTGATACAGCCCTAAAAGAAAAGCCTTCTAAGAAGATGATTGAAAAATTGAAACTTTTACGAATAGCGCAATTAAAAAATGACTTTCAGATTATTGTAGAAACTAAGAATTATTTGAAGAACAACTACGATTCCAACTATGCGGATGTAATCTTTGCCTATATGATTCAATCCTATCGGAACGTAGGAAAGAAAAAAAGAGTAGAAGAACTCAAAGAAGAATTCAAAAAAGACTTCGGCGACTCCCCTCTCATGGATAAAGTAGTCGGGATTTAGATGATATATTCAAGCCAAATTGGTTTTCGAAATAGAAAAAATGCTTTAAAATAAGATTTCTTAATCCTGAAAATCAGGGAAATCATTCTAATCCTGGTATATTTTTGATTGTAAAATAAGGCTGTCTAAAAAAGATAAAAAAATCGTTGATGGGGAATTAGCTCAGTTGGCTAGAGCGCTTCCTTGACATGGAAGAGGCCACTGGTTCAAATCCAGTATTTCCCATCATTTGTAATTATTACTTCATATCATCACTTTTTTTGTTTCTATCTCTCTCATCCGCAGAAGTATTATAACTTGCCGATGGAGCGTTAGGAATTTGGTATCCAGTGATAATCCCAATATCTTTTCTGAGTTGGTCTCTTACGTGTAGATTATCTTCAATCATCATAGCTTGTCTTAGATGAGTCTCGGAATTAGCAATCCCCAATTCACCAAGCAAACTAGAAGCTTTGATTCTAACGACAGGAGATATATTTTTCAACATATCAAGAAGAGCAAAGAATTGTATATTTTTTGTTTTTTTAATTCCAACGATAGAGCCAAGCATTACTGTCTTAGCATAATCATCCTTCTCACCATTCGAAGCTGCTTCTAAAGCCCCAAGTGTAGATTCACGATTTGTATTTCTGAGTGCTTCTGCAGCAGATGCACGAATATAGTAATGCTCATGAGCTAATGCTCCTTCAAGGACAGCTAAGGCATCTTTATCCTCGTGCGGATCTAAAAGGTATCCCATCGAACGTAATACTTCGCCGGCAGCAACTACTGCTGGTAATTTTTCCATTTCGGAGTAATAAATTCTTTGGTCTTTGTCTTTTTTGACTTGTTCCGCTAGAACTTTATAAGTATCAGCAAGAGGTTTAATTGCCATATCATGTCCCAAATCAGCAAGTGCTTGTGCTGCTAAGTATTTGATAACTGGTTTGTTATTGTCAGAAATATCAAAATTTATCGGGGCATAGTTTTCATTTTTGCTGATCTCCTGAGTTTGTGCTTTAGTAGGTTCAGCTACGTGGGTAGTTACACCTTTTAATGCCAAAATCATTGGGCGTAATGCTCTTTTTGTTCTTGCCTTCTTTAGAATTTCAATGGCTGCTATTTTTTCTTGCAGGGTCCCATTGTTTAAATTTCGTACTTGTTCTACAAACGATCTATCGCTACTTCCTTCTCTATAAACAAAGGATTCCGTAGCCAAAATAGCTGAGTTAGATATTACTAGTGCAACAGTTAGAATTGTGTATTTCAACATTTTTTTCTCCTATCTCTATTTATCGTATACCAATTGCCCAAAAGTAAATTCTCACACCCAATTTGGCAACTTTATTTTCTGCGATTGGCTTTTCCCTTTCTCAAAAAAACAGGTATACGTATTTATTGGTATGGTATATAAAAATATTTCTCTTTTAAATTTCTATCTATTTTTAAGAATTTCCTTTTTTCGCTTGGGTTAGATGCTCAATGCTGTCAAGTTAAGGAAAGATTTTAAGAATACCACCGATTCGAGTGAGAAAGAGAATGGGTTTAAGCCATGCTATCTTTACAGCATGAGCGAAAGAGCACAATGTCATTAAGTTAAGAAACTGCGCAAAAGATTACCACGGATGAACACCGATGGACACGGATAAAAGATTAAGGATTATACATAAGCTAGATTGGTTTTCGATACAGAAAATTTTTTTAGACAGGATTAACAAGATTTACAGGATTAAAAATCCGAAAACCAATCTAATCTGAGTATAGCTATTTCATAAGCTGAGACTATAGTTTATGCTACTCAGATAACCAACTCTTCGTATTACGGATACACCGCATTTAAGTTCAACTATAGGTTCCTAAATAAGTAGATTGATAGGTTGGAAAATTTTCAGTAGAAATTAGAACCTACTTATGATCCTATATAAGAACCTAGCTGCAACCTAAGTTTGATGTATCGCAAGTAGATACTAAGTATTAGCTGCTTATAATAAGATAGAGTTATCTCTTGCCATTTACTGGTTGTGGTTCGTTTGTCGGAACTTGCGTTTGTAAAAATTGCACAAGTTCTTCCCCACTTTCCATTTTAAAGAAGAGTGCCTTGTTTTTTTTATAAAATTCCTTTTCTGCCTTGCTTGCTTTGTGCTCTAAGTAGTGACTAAATATAGGGTCATTTTTTTTTCTCCAGTTTTCATCTAGTTTGGCATCTTGTTTGATACTTTGGATTGCTTTAGATGCCTTCATTCCAAGGTACAATTCTTCATTGGTCCCAAAATATCTGTGCAATTGAAAGTCATCCGCCATGGAAAGAAATTTTTCTAACTTTCGAATTTCCCTGATATTTTTACGGTTTTTTTCTCTAAGTGTAGTTCCACGAAGTATAATATCAATTTGGTAAAAAAATTCATCGGACGGTTTAACGGATTGTTTGTCGATAAAGCGCTTTCTTGGTTCATAATACTCTCTCTCGCTTTGGGACATATTGGCTTTAAATTGCTCAACTCGGAGAAGATTCTTTTTATACTTTCTTTTTTTTGAGTGCGACTCTGACATTATGCTCAAACTGTACGCAAAATAGAATACGAAAGCGGATAGAAAAAGGGATTTTAGGATAAAGTTTGACATTTTTTATGTATAAAATTTAGACATTTTAGGAGAATTTCTATACTTTGTAGCAGTATTTCCTCTTTTCAAGCGATAAATCAAATATATTCAGGAAAACCACTTTAATTGGTACTAGATTTGCATTATATAGAATAGACAATTAAAATAGAGGGTCTCCATGAAAAAAACTTTAATTCTAATCCTTTTTAGCATTTCCACCATTTTAATAGCTGACAGTGAGCTAGCCAATGTTGAAAAAATTATTAAAAATAGCAGACCAGCTGATTTACCTGCAATTGCTGGAAATTATAGCGCATTAGGAAGTACTCATCAAATTAAGGGAGATTATACAAAGGCTTTAGAAAATTACAGAAAATCCCTCGAAATTCGTAAAGCAATTGGTTTAGATAGAACACAAGGTTATGCAACTGTACTTTTCTTGGAGTCTATCGTAGAACATAAACTTGGCGATTCTTGTAAAGCTTTGTCTAATATCAAAACAGTGATCAGCATTTATAATTATTTAGGAATGTTGGATGATGCGCATGTAGCAGAAAAAGAAGGTCTAAAAGAATTCAAATCCGCTTGTGAGGTGTTACTCTCTCAGAACTAACGCATTATATTTCTTCTATCCTTTAAAAAAGGAAATCTTTCTCTTACCTCTTTTACCTCTTTCGAGGATATTCTACATTTTAGGATATCCTCTTTTTCCTCTTTTGCAAATTCCCCTTTCCCGAACGGATCGAATAATACTGAGTTTCCACTATGATAGAGTTGTTTTTTTCTTCCCGCGTAACCCACGCGGTTAATGCCAAAAATGTATGCTTGGTTTTCAATTGCCCTTGCTTTTAGAAGTGTAAGCCAATGCTCTGATCGCGCTTGTGGCCAGTTGGCGATTACTAGGTATAAGTCGGTAGTTCCTGCTGTTTTACGAAATACTTCCGGGAATCTTAAATCATAACAAATTAAGAGGCTAATGTTAAATCCATTTAGTTCAAACGTTTCGGTTTGCTCACCGGCGGTAAAAAATTTATCCTCTTCAGCAAATGAAAACGGATGGATTTTTCGATAACGATTGGTAATGATTCCAGAGGGGCGACCAATGGAAAATGTATTAAATGGCATTCCGTTAGGATTTTTTTCCATCCAACTTCCTCCTATTGCCGCGTTAGTTTTTCGTGCCATCTCGATCAGAAATTTTTCTGTGACATCCATTTGTGGTTCACAAAATTCTTCGCTCTTCATTGTAAATCCAGTAGCAAAGGTTTCAGGTAGAACAATTAAATCTGGTTTGTGATCTAGTTTAGATAGAATTTCTCTAATTTTTTGAAAGTTGCTCTCCTTGTCCTCCCAAACTAAATCTAGTTGTAGACCAATTAGATTTAAAAAACGATTCATTTGCGATAAACAAAAACTAAGGAAAGTGTTCCAAGTAATCCAAGTATTCCAATGACGCCTAATAAGGATTTGTCCCAAGTAGTAAAAATAGTTCCATTTCGCACTTTTCGATTTTGAGAGCCTTGTGTCATTTCTTCTACCTCCGGCTTACCACCACTAACCGCAACCTCTACCGATTTGGAGTTTGGATAGCTTGCCCGAATAGCTCCGAGTCCCTGCGGAATTTCTTCTTTAATATCCTTTTGTTCAATTGATCCTTTAATTTCTATTTTCATATCCTTTGGTTTAAAGAATATTATCCTCGGAGAATTTTTATCTTCAAAGCTAAATTCATCTTTAAAAGACACATCAGCTAAAGACTCGGCAGGAATTGTGTATGCGATTTGTAATTCAGATGTCCCAGGTAAAATGGGACGATCTACTATTTTGCCTTTAGCCCCGTCTCGCAAATTGAGCGGAATACCCATTTTGGAATCACCCTGTGTTAATTGACCGAAAATTTCTCCTGCTTCACTTGGCACAAAAATTTCAATTGGAGTAGTTGTATTCTGAAAAGATCTTGGGGGGTTAGTTTTATTTTCAATTAAGAAAATTTTATATACACGAAGTAAGTTCTCCTCGCGGATAATTTGCATTAGACTTCGCACTTCTATATCCTTTAGTTCTGAGGTGAGTTCATATACCGTAATTTCTTGGACTTTACTTCTAAATACGGGGGTAGGTGGAACCATCTTATTGTAATTAGCCCCTTTGTAACTAACTTGGATTAGAACTGGAGTCTGATCTGGAAAATTTATCTTTTCTAAAGTGAAATCTCCTTGTTTATTTTGAAATTCTCCAATGGGAGTCATCCCACCCTGGAGTGCGATTAACTTAATAGTATCCGCTTTCCCAATACCTCCAGTGGTTCCGTTCTTTAAAGAAATTTTAAGTTCAATTTCCTCTGCCTGTAAATACGATAAAGACATTAGAAAAAGGAAAACATAGTTTAAGAGTTTATACATAAATATTCTCAATTTCCTTTTTGTATAAATCAAACATTACATTTCGGCGAAGTTTCAAAGTTTGTGTTAATTCTTTTCCGGGTTCGAATTCTTTCATAATAACAGCAAAGCCTGTAACTTTTTCAAACGACTTAAACCCTTTTTCTGAAGATACCCTAGCTTTGATTTCTGCTTTGTAGAGATTCAGAATTTGCGGATGTGTTTTCCAATCTTCACGGCTAGCGGGTAACGCGATGCTTAACGCTTTGAAATGTTTTTCTACTTTATCAAATGCAGGAACGATTAAAGCACCAAGCGTTTTTTTGTCTTGACCAACAACCATTACTTGGTGGATAAATTCGCTTTGGACAAGGGCAAATTCTATTGGTTCAGGCTCAATATTTTCTCCACCTAATAACACAATAGTATCCTTCGCACGTCCAGCAAATTTGAATTGTCCACTAGCAGTATGAATTAAAATATCTCCCGAATTCAACCATCCATCTGCGGATAATACTGATTTTGTCTTCTCAGGGTCTTTGTAATAACCCATCATAATATGTTGACCTCTATGATACGCTACCCCTTTTACATTTGGTTCAGTAACTACATTTCCTTTTTCGTCTAATAACTTTAGTTCAATTTCGGTCAAATTTTTTCCAAGGGTTCCAATCACTGGTCTAGAAAAATCTCGAAGACATGACACACCAGTAGTTTCACTCATCCCATAAGTTTCCAAAATAGGAAGACCTATGGAATAAAAAAAACGATCAATATGATACGGTAGAGCACCTGCTCCCGAAAATGCAAAACGAATTCTATTTCCTAGTGCACCTTTTACTTTTGCAAGAATTGGTTTAGACATTTGGTATGGGAGAAACAATAAAGTTGTGAGTACTAAAGATTTAATTTTATTCCATAGTTTGACTCCGGCTGCTTCTGGCTCAATGATTAAAGAAGACCCACGCAGATAATCTCTATTATGCGTATAATTCATAGCTGCACTCGAACATATATTAAATAAAGCCCTTCGAATAGGTGGAGCATTTTTTACATTCTCTAAAATCTTATTATAAAAACTTTCCCAGACTCTAGGTACAGAAAACATAAGAGTAGGATTGACTGCTTTTAGGTCTGCTGCTAGGTTAGGAATACTTGTGAAAGCTACGGTTGTTCCAATTCCAAGGCAAGTGCTTTCAAAAAGCCTATCTCCAATATGCCAAGGTGGGAGATAACCAAGAGTAGTCTCATCACCTTTCAATTCAAGTCCTGTGCTTCGAAGAGCTTCTTCTAATTTACCTGACATCCAAACATAGTTATTATGGGAAAGCATTACACCTTTTGGAGTTCCCGTAGTTCCCGATGTATAAATGATGGTTGCTAAATCCTGTGGGTCAATTGCAGTACCCATTTTTTCAAATACATCTGGTTTCGCCTTACGGTGTTTTTCCCCTTCGGACATCAATTCTTCTAATGTAATCAATTTTATCTTGGTTGGGACTTTTATTTTTCCGGGATCATTAAAAAAAATAATATACTTTAAATCTTTTAGCTTAGTAAGACTATTTTGAATTTTATCAAATGCTTTTACATTTTCTAAAAAAATTGCCTTACAGGACGCGTGATTAAAAATATAAAGCAAATCCTCCGTAGTCGCATCCGTCCCACGTGGAACATCGACAGAGCCAATATTTGTAATTCCCATTGCCACCCACATGAACTTAGGTCCACTATCTGCGACTAATCCAATTCTATCCCCTTTTTTCATTCCCAATTTAATGAGTCCAAAAGAAATCAATTGAATCTTTTCATATAGATCTTGAAAATTTAAGTTTTGTAAATTAGGTCCGTTTACTCTAAACATCTGTGCAGTAATGTTCACATTCTTTGTTCGTGCATCTTTCATGAACTCATATAGAGTATTTTTGTTAGGTGAAATTTTTTTTTCCATGTATAACTCTCTTGAAAAGGACTTTTTTTAGTGAGCATATTAGAAAGGTATAGATTCTGCAACTAGTATTTTAATCCTTGACTTGAGTTCTAAGACGTAAATCCTGTATTTAAACTCCCCGGATGAAGAAAATATGATTATTAGCTTTGTGCAAACCAAAGGCGGAACCGGAAAAAGTACTCTCGCAGTCAACACCACTTTTTCAAAAGCCTTCCATGACAGATTCAAATCCATAGCCCTTGTAGAACTAGACCCGCAGGGTACCTTAAAAAACTGGTGGCAAGAAAGGACAGAAGAGAATCGGAATTCAGAAAACGTTTCTTTTCATCATATTTCTAGCACACAAAAAGAAGTAATCCAAGATGGTATCAAAAATATTGCAACGCATAACGAACTATTAGTCTTAGATATTCCGGGAGAAAGTACAAGTAAACTACATACGAAATTTGCTTGTGCCATTTCAGATATTATCATTATTCCGATGCGAACATCAACTAACGACGAATCAGCATTTGCCGACAATCTTCTTCCTATTATCAAGGAGATTATTCGCTCTTATCCGATCAAAAAAGGAAACTTTTTTATATTACCGACATTTACCAACGCACAATCCAACAAAGATAAAATCATTGATTATTTCAAAGATATTCTTCCTGATTATATTAGCTGCCTTGAAGTAGTTTATCCATTCCGCTCTATTTATGAAAATTTCAACCGAGAAGGTGCAAATCTTCTCGAGTTTGTTGATTCCATCAAAAACAATAAACGTCTGTATGTAGGGGGAGCACGTGCAATCGAAGATATTGAATCTATTGCTCATTCCATCATTCAGAAACTAGCGGAGAAAACACATGACAGTACCTAAAAAAAGAAAAAAATTGGATAGTTCCATTGATCCAGAAGTTGTTTCACAAGAACAGCCGAGTGTGGTCCAAACTACAACAGCCGAAAAAGTGGCAAAACCCAAAAAAACTACCACATCGGCTACTCCTCATAAATCACCGAAAGCGAAAGTAGACAGAGCATTTGAGGTGATTGATAATATTGATAGAAATATCCAAGACAAAGCGATCGAGTTAAAAAAAGTAAATGCGATAGTTCCTTTTCAAGGTGGAGAGGGGATTCATATTCATTTCAAGATCGATATGATTCGATGGCAAGACTTTGTAGATGGAGGCAGAAACCGAACAGAAAATGATGGAGTCGTAATTGATTTTACAATTCCGTATTTATGGAATCTTCCTGTTGTTGGCGATATAACCAAAGCAGTCATTAAAGAATTGGTAAAATTAAAAATTCTCTAAGTTTAAAAAGAGGTTAATATGCGTTATCCAGTTATTCTATTCCTAATATTTTTTTCTATTGCGCAGGCACAAGTTGGTTTTACACAAACCGGAAAAGCATCGTTCTACAACGACAGGTTTCACGGAGCTAAAACTAACAGTGGGGAAAAATATGATATGAATGCATACACTGCGGCTCATCGTGATTTACCTCTCAACACAAAAATCAAAGTTACAAATCTTAAAAATAACAAAACCGTTACTCTTCGAATTAATGACAGGGGTCCGTTTCATCATGTTCGCATTTTAGATGTATCTAAGGCTGCTGCCAAAGAACTGGATATGATTTCACAAGGTGTGGCAAATATCAAATTGGAAGTTGTAGAACTTCCGGGTGAACCAGCAAAAGACACAAAGGCTGTAGGAACTCCTACTTCTGTGACCAAACAAAATAAGACAGCCCCGGCAGATAGCACAATTCCACCAGTTACAACCGAAACTAAAATAGAGAAAAAAGAATCTAAGATGGAAGAACCAGAAGCCCATCCGAAAACAACTACAACTGAACCACCTCCAGCCAAAACTGTGGCTACTCTTGAATCTCCCAAGCCAGAACCTGAACCAGTAAAAGTAGATTTAAAAGAAGCATCTTCTGAAATATTCAAAGCAGGTTATATTTATAGTCTTCACGGAATGATTCAAAATCCAAAAGGGTATGGTTTACAAGTTGGGTATTTTTCGCATATATTCAACACCTTAAAGTTTTGTAAAATGCTTACTGAGATAGGTTTTACGAAACTATTTATTAAAGCAGACAAAGAATCGAATGGGACAGTTTATCGAGTTTTTATAGGTGATTATCCAACAGAGGAAGATGCAAATCCAGACATTGCCAAACTTCGTGAAAAAAGCCGCGAGTATTTACTAAAAAAATACCCAGAAAATAAGGAACTTCCTTAGATTAATTTGTTGAAAATTAAACCAAAGTTGATTAATCTTAATTTTACCGCTAAGTGGGAGTTCAAAATGAAATTTTTCGTATTTAGTTTTCTTCTATTATTAAGCTATTGTGGAAATGAAATGTATGTAGAAGTTCCAAATAGCAATAACCAACCTATTCGAGATCTTGTGGATAACGACAAAACGAATACACAATCGAATACCTATCGCCAGCCTAGTTCTGTAAGTAGCACGAACTCCTCAGGTGCAGTGGGCGGCATTACTTCTGGTGCAGTAGGAACTCCACCAGCGAACCCTGCTACTGGAGCGGCTACTGGTAATTATTCAGGAAACCCTACCCCCTTTGGTTATTAAGTTTTAATTTTTCTGGATTGACACATTTTTTTTTAACGATCGAAATTTTAAAGGGCAAGATTTCTATGCAAAAAACTTTATCCAGTAAATCCTCCCGTGTAAGAATCCTACTCTTTATTGTATCCCTATTTATTTCTCACCAAGTTTTTGCAGAAGTTTCTATTCCTGAATTAAATGGGAGAGTCAATGATCTCTCCGGAATTTTAGAATCCATACAAAGAGAAGCCCTGGAGGACAAACTAAAAACTATAGAAAATAACAAAGGTTCGCAAGTGGCAATCCTTATTATCCCCACAACCGAAGAAGAAACCATAGACCAATTTTCTATTCGTGTCGTTGAAAAATGGAAACTAGGAAGAAAAGAAGTAAATGACGGAGTATTAATATTAATCGCTACGGACGATAGAAAAATGAGAATCGAGGTTGGTTATGGGTTAGAAGGAATTCTTCCTGATGCGATTTGCAGAAGAATTATTTCCGAACAAATGAAACCACACTTCAAAGAAAAAAATTACTACGAAGGAATAGATAATGCGGTGGAAAGTATTTCAAAAATAATAAATGGAGAAACCTTACCTCCTCCTAAAAAGAAAGAAACTGCTAGTAGTAATAATTCCAATATCATGGATACTTTTTTTACTTGTTTATTTTTAGTTGTGTTCGGTTCGGCAATAGTAAGTGGATTTGCTTCCGGCTTTTTGGGTAGATTAATTGGTTCCGGAATATTTGCAAGTATAGGCACTGCTATTATTTTAAGTTCTGTTTCTTCTTTCGGTTTTATATTGGGTTTTATTGCATTTCTAATCATGATCGTTTTAATCTTTTTTATAAGTAAAAGTAGAAGTAGTGGATACGGTGGTGGGAGTTCTTGGAGTAGTTCTTCTTCAGATAGTAGCTGGAGTAGTTCTTCTAGTGATAGTTTCAGTGGAGGTGGCGGTAGTTTCGGTGGTGGCGGCTCATCGGGAGATTGGTAGTTTTTGTTACTTTTTTAGAAATACTGCTTGTTTTTCCTGATAGGTAAATAAAAATTTCGACAGGACAAAACTTATGAATGAATCTTCTAACTCAAATAAAAACCAAAACCAATCACAGGGAAGTGGCTTCACCGATTATATCCGTAAAGTTCAAAAAGAACTATCAGACGACTATTTAATTGAAGTTTATATAAGTCTTTATTTTAGATCGTTACGCTCCGATGGAATTTTAAATTATGAGGAAAAAGTTTGGTTTGCAGATCGAGTAAAAGAGCTCTACGATATTGACATATTCAAACCAATCCAAGCTCGCTATAATAGAGAAGAATTTATGGAGCAAGCTAAGAAAGCGGCGACTGCACCATTAGATTTACCAAAGATTGCAAATTATTTCATCAAGGAAAAAAAACAAGAACTCTGTTTTGAACTAGCCTGTTTTGCTGCCCATACTGGGGATAGATCTTATAGCGAATTAGAAAAAAGTTTTTTAAACAAACTCGGTGGATTATTAGAATTACCCGAAGCTAAACAAAATGAAATAGGAGATCGCTTTAAGTCTTAACCAAATCATATATAGATTTTCACCAAAGTAAGGGATATATGGGAAAAAAATTGTGAATAGATTTTAGATTACATTCAAAAGATACAATCTTCTATTCAAAAAAGTATTTCCTAAATCCCATTTCTTTAAAATTATGAACTATGAAAAAATTATACATAGTTTTAATACTCTTCTTCCTTACTCTCCAGTCTTGTAACACAGTCACGAACGGACAAGTTGAACCTGTAACTCGTCCTCCTAAAGTCCCATCGAGTGTAACATTTGCGGGTGAAAAAGTTCCACTCGAAGATCAGGATGTTTTAGAGCGTCTAGACAGAGAACTCATAGTAAACCAAAATTACCATTCGGCAACGATTCTAATTTATAAAAATATGAAACGTTATAAAGAGCCAATTGAAAAAATTCTAAAAGAACAAGGGATTCCAGAGGACTTTTTTTATTTGGCAGTGGCGGAAAGTGCGCTGAATCCAAATGCAACATCCTCTGCCAATGCTGCTGGTGTATGGCAATTTATGCAAGGGACTGCAGAAGGATATGGGTTAGAAGTAAGTACCCATGTAGACGAAAGAAGGCATTTTACAAAATCTACCCGCGCTGCCTGTAAGTATTTATTAGATGCTTACAAAGACTTCGGCAACTGGACGTTAGTCGCTGCCGCTTATAATCGTGGACAACGAGGAATGAAAGATGCTGTAACATCACAAAAAATGAATGACTACTACAAATTGTATTTGAATCAAGAAACAGCTCGCTACGTATTTCGAATCATTGCCTTAAAGCTAATCCTAAGTAACCCCCAAGAATATAATTTTGATCTCACAGATAGTATCCAATATCCGAGTTATAAATTAAAAACTGTTTCTGTAAAAGAATCAATTAGTAGTTTACCAGAATTTGCAATTGCGAATGGAACGACTTATAAGGAGCTAATTTTGCATAACCCTTGGATTCGTACAGGTAAATACAATTTTGATGTAACTGTCGGGAAAACCTATGAATTTTTGATTCCTGAGTAAAAAAAT
>JAGOHK010000003.1:4171-34438 GCA_017996175.1 Leptospiraceae bacterium | reverse complement strand
TTACTGAATAAAATACGTATCGGATTTAGATTTTTCTACTTTTCCGTCAACACATACAGCAGCTTTTAAAGTGTAAGTTTGTGGTCCCAAAAGATAAACCGGTCCTGTATACACAATGTCATTTATACAGTCTGGCTCGACGCCATCAATCGTATATCGTATAACGCCTGAAGCTAAAGAAGTGGAAATATTTACGTTTGCTTCAAGCTGATAAACTGCGCCCGGTGGAGAAAAATTCAACTCAATCCTAGAAAGAAAAATTAATCTTTCTAAAACTAAAGCATTCACCGGATTACAGCTAGAATCTAATTGGTTACAAGGAGCAGAAACCTTACACCCACTAAGGGATAGAAAAAATAAAAAAATAAAAATTTTAAATATAAATCTCATCGGATACTCCTTATCTTGCGCTGTAAGAATTTTCAAATTAGAGATCGCTAAAGCTGGCGATTTCTAAAGCGATTAAAGTTTCACTTAAATTGATAGGTGGATCGAAATGAAGCCAAATAAAAGTATAATGCCTACCTTTATGAGTCTGGTTTTCGATCATAGTAGTTTTACCATGAAATTCGTAGGTTTCATTCTCTCCTCTTTTTTTGATAAAACCTTTTATCTCCTGTGTTGTTTTCGCAATATGCATTCCTTTGTGAACAATGCAAACTTCTACCTCACTCGCATATCCTAGAATCCCCAGCATATGTTTTCCCATGTATTCAAATCTTACAAAGTAGTCCTTATAACGGTTTGCTCTAAATAAAAATTTACCTTTATCAATCATTTTTTTTGCTTTCCTTCTTCATTAAAATAGCATCATTTCCATCGGGGTAGTATCTTTTACGAACTGCAAAATTTATAAAGCCTTTTTTTTTATAAAGCCCAATTGCTGCAAAATTTTCACTGTTTACTTCGAGTAAGATTTCCCTTCCATTTGCTACTGTATCTAGAAATACAAGCAATCCTTCAGCGATTCCAAGTCTCTGAAAAGTGGGAAGAACTCCTATTCGCAAAATTTCTATCTCGTAAGAATTTTCTACATAGAATAAATAACCAACAGGTTCTTGTGAAAATTCTTCTTTTATACAAAGTAAGGAGTTTTGATTCTGATGGTGCGATACAATTTGCTCTAGATTCCAGCTTCCAGATGGAAAACATTCTTTTTCTAATTTTGCGAGAACATCATAATCCGCAGAAGACGTTTTTTTTATCAAAAAATTACACCCTAAGTACCGTTTTCAGCCTAAGTATGTAATTGGAAATAAAATAATTGAATTGTCAAGAAGAGGAAAAGATTTTACGATAACGAAAATTATTTAAGATTACCACCGATGGACACCGAGAGCACCGATAAAAGAATTGATAGGCTGCCTGTATACTGATTCTATTTAATCTTTACGCAAGATTTTGTAGAAAAGTGAATATCAGTATAGACCATTTCGACTTGTTTGAATTAGGCTGATGCAATTCTTTTTGAGAAATGGTATAAATAACCACTCGAGAAAAATAATCTTTAAAAACATCGGTGCTTATCGGTGTCCATCGGTGGTAAAAAAAGGAGTATCTCATGAAATTTATTTTATTACTGTTCATCTTTCTTTTTTCATCCTGTGAAAAATTACAGGAAATGGGTCAGGAAAACTTCAAAAAGAAAGTCACACCCAAGACACCATCCGAAGTAGAACTCGAAAAATGGAAACAAAATCTTGCTTTAGAAGAAGCAGAGATCAAAGAGTTAGAAGAAAAGATTCGAAAGATGGTTAAAAAAACTAAAAGTGCTGGAGTTCTATCCTGGAAAATCGCGAAGGCATATATGCAAGTCGGAAATTATGAACTGAGTAGTCGCTATTATGCGCAAGCGATTAAAGAAAATATGGAGAACAAAGTAGACGTAGTCGGATCCGAGGTTCATTTTTTTGAAGGAGCGATTCCTTTTTTTGAAAAGGCTTTGGTCTACCGAGAGCTTACTGATGATTTGCTTTTTGAAGCAGGACTTGCTTATGCAAATGCGTCACGCGATAGAGGATGGGATAAAGAAAGAAGAGAAGTAGCGGTTACTATTTTTAAAGGTTTGATTCGAAAAGATCCGGCTGATCTACGTTATCCCTATGAATTGGCGTTGATTTATTTTGATTCTTCTATTACGGATGGTTTGATTGATGGAGTTGATCCTTCTGGCTATAATGATGCAGACAAAGCAATGCGGATCATGAATGTAATCATTCAGAAAGAACCAAATAATATACCGGCTCGATTTGCCCGTGCTAACTTTCTTTATAGAGGTGGTTCCATCGAACAAGCAACAGAAGAATACATGACTATCAAAACAAAACTAGAGGCTATGAAAAAAGCTGGAGTCATCAAAGAAAGTTTAGAAAAAAATACTTCCTATCAAAACGTAACTAGGAATTTAAAAAAAATAGGTACCGCAAAATAAAAAAATGGAAACTTTGATCCCTTATTATTTTGCTTATCCCAGTTTTTCTTCTATTGCTCATAGGTATAAATTATTAAATCAAGTTTCAAATCTTGTAGACTTAGAAAAAAAAATTTCTCCGATTTTGCGATCAGAGGAAATAGGTAAAATCCAAACAGCAGCAAGTATACTAAAGTCGGAAACAGAAAAAAGAGGGGTAACAGTAGTTAGCTACTATGACGCATTGTATCCCAAACTATTAAAAGAAATTGATAAACCACCCATTTTACTTTTTTGTAAGGGTAATATTGATTTACTACAACATGATTTAGTTTCTGTTGTAGGCACACGAAAACCTAGCCCTGCTTCTTTACTTGCAACCAGTCTTCTTCCTGAAGTTTTGAATAAGTCTAGTAATTTCGGGATCGTTTCAGGTGTAGCAACAGGCATTGACAGACAAGTAATGTTAGCCGCTCTAGAAGGAGGGATTCCTACTATCGGAGTCATGGGAACTGGAATGGAAAAAGAATATCCTTACCAAAACCGCGATCTCTACAAACAAATCAAAACATCCCCGAACGGATTGTTAGTTACCGAAATGCGAATCGGTGAGGTAATTGGCAAATGGTCTTTCCCTAGGCGCAACCGAATCATTGCTGGAATTTCTAAGTTGCTTGTGCTCATGGAAGCTCCTATAAAAAGCGGAGCCATGTCCTCCGTTGCACACGCACTAGAACAAGGAAGAGAAGTTATGGTCTTTGACGATCCAACTCTACTTTATAATGACGGAGGACGAAAGTTATTAGAGGATGGTGCGACAAAATTAACTTTAGCCGATCTAAAAAAAGTCCCGGACGCATTTTTTCATATTTCCGAAATCATTCCCAAAAACTTTGAGGATATGCCTTCCCTTTTTTCCTCTCTTAGCCAACTCGAAAATGAAGGAATGTTTCAAAATATAGGGGGCGGATATTTTAAAAGATTACCACCGATACGGACGATGAACACCGATAAACGATGATATGAATACGAATATTCCAAAATTATCGTTTCCTTTCTCGGTGGTTTCGGTGTTCACACGTTCGGCAATGCTCAGTGCTAGTCGGTGGTAGTCTTCAAATATTTTCTTAAATAGTTTAATAATCGTTTGACAATTTTGTTAAAAATAAACGAGATTTGAAAAGGGAAATTATTTACTCAAATAAGAAATATAGGAATTCCAATGCATCCAAACGAAGAACTAATAAACAAATTTTATACAGCATTTCAAAATAGAGATTTTAAAACTATGGGTGAGTGTTATGCAGACTCCGTTGAATTCAATGACCCTGTTTTTAAAGGACTCAAAGGAAATGCAGCGAGAGCTATGTGGCAAATGCTGATTGAACGCGGAGCAGAACTCAAACTTACCTTTAGCAACGTAAAAGCAAGTGATACAGAAGGTAGCGCAGACTGGGTCGCAGTATATCCATTTAGTAAAACTGGTAGAACTGTCACCAACCATATCCATGCAAACTTTCAATTCAAAGATGGAAAAATCGTAAACCACAAAGATGAATTTAATCTTTGGAAATGGGCGGGCATGGCACTCGGGGCTACTGGCTATTTAACTGGATTTCTTCCTTCCGTTCAAAATAAAATCAAAACTGAGGCTAATACCGGTTTAACCATGTTCATGAAACGAAAAAAAATTGTAGCATAGAAGACGATTTAGCACAGTTAGAATATTCAGTCCATTTACCAAAACTAAACTTTGATTATCTACCAAGTAATTTTTTGGCATGTTCTTTATGACGATTATTTTCCTGTGCAAACTTGCGTGTTGGGTTAGCATCGATTATCCACTCAAGGTGGTAACGGAATTTATCGTTATTCCCCAATGCTTTATAAACCCAAGAAATATATAAATGATTGAGATAAAATTCAGGTCCGTAATGCAAAGATTTTTCCAAATAAGCAAGTGCTTTTCGATTATCACCTTTTGAAATAGGCCAGCCTGGAATCTTATGATAAAATAATCCGGCAGACCGAAGGGGTGCTCCATAAAAATAAGATTCATCAAGTTTCAAGGAATGATTAAAACACACTTCAATCGGATCTAATAAAAAGAAGCTACTCATTATTCCCTGCTCCTCTCCTAAAAGACCGTAAGAAACTCCAAGCCAAAAATTAGATTCAATATTATCTCTGTCTAACGCAACTCCTCTTCTCCCAAATTCAATTCCCGTTTCGTAAATAGATACTTTTGCTTCTTTGGGAGCAATTTCTCCTTTCCAATATTGAATTTCAGATAACAGCCCGTAACCACGAGCAATTGGATTAGTTTCAACGAAATCTAATAAAATTCTCTCTGCTTCTTCTAAATTTCCAGACACTAACTCTCTTTCTTTTATTAATTTGTTTGCCAAATCTAATGACATAGTACCACCAGAATAAAAAAAGAAAGAGTTTTTGTAAAATGAAAAACTAAATCTGCGGTAACGGTCCATTTAATTCAGTGAATAACAATGACATATATTGCTTTCCTGACTTTCGACCATATCTTTTCCAACCGACCACATGCAAAACTTTCCCTCCAATATTCACATGTCCTTCGTAATCAGGAAGTTTATCGCTCGGTTTATTTTGGACTTTAAAAACGGTTCCGGTGTTTGGGGTAAGCTCAAAGTTCATGGCTCCTCCTTAATCTCTAAATTCAAAAAAAGCCGGATTCAAAGAAAGACCTAGGGGGAATGCTGTATTTGCATAAGTAATGTCTTCTTTAGAATCCGGCTGACCTAAACCTATTTGGATGCTGCTGACATCAAGAAAGCTGGATTAACCTTCTTTATACTAAACAAGAATTTAGTATATTTTTATATATACTACACTCCCTATTTTTGTCAAATGAAATTTGAGAAATTTTAAGGTTTTTTGGAAAATATTATTTATTTTTAGCGAGCATGGAACCACTGGCGGCTCTTTTGAAAAACTCTGCCCCTTCTTTCTCAAGATACTCTTCGTAGGTCCCTTTAAAGTCAATCACCTGATCCGGGGTAACTTCGATAATGCGCGTTGCAAGAGAAGATACAAACTCACGGTCATGCGTTACAAATATTACAGTTCCTTCGTAAATGGAAAGAGAATAGTTTAAAGCTTCAATACTTTCTAAGTCCAAATGGTTCGTTGGCTCATCGAGAGCGAGAACATTATCCTCAGCCATAATCATACGAGATAGGATGAGACGAGATTTTTCTCCTCCGGATAATACAGTTGTACTTTTTTGAGCCATGTCCCCACTAAATAACATACGCCCAAGCATACTACGGATAACAGTCGTATCCGTTCCCTCTGGCGCATAACGGTAAAGCCATTCAATTAGTGTAGGTGCATCTTCCCCTATTCCATCTTTATGATCCTGAGGAAAATAAGAAGCACTCATACTCGCTCCGTGTTCTACTTTGCCAGAATCTGGCTCTAATTGTTTCAAAAGACATTTTAGTAAAGTTGTTTTTCCCACACCGTTAGTTCCGATGATGCCGACTTTCTCCCCTTTTACAATAGAAATGGTTACATCTTTAAAGATAGGAACATCAAAGGATTTAGAAATTTCAAACGTATTAATTACATCTTTCCCAAGAGGTTTTCCCATTTTAAAACGAATGTAGGGAGATACACGAGAAGAGGGTTTAATTTCGATTTGCCCCGATTTCAATTTATCAATTAGCTTCGCTCGAGATGTAGCTTGTTTTGCCTTACTTGCATTTGCACTGAATCGACTTACGAATTCTTGTAGGTCTGCAATTTTTTCTTTTGTACGTTTATTGTCATTGATTAACTGCTCGCGTGCCATTGTAGATGCTTCCATATAATCATCATAATTTCCGGGGTAAACTCTGATTACATTATAGTCCAAATCTGCAATATCTGTTGCAATCGAATTGATAAAATGTCTATCGTGGGAGATAACAATTAATACCCCCGTATGATTTCGTAAAAAATCCTCTAACCATTTAATAGTTTTAATATCTAGATTGTTTGTAGGTTCATCTAAAAGTAGGATTTCTGGTTTTTGAAATAGTACCTGTGCGAGTAATACGCGCAATTTGTAACCACCCGTAATCCTTGACATAGTTTCCTGATGGAGGTTAGAGGGAATACCTAAACCTTCTAGTAACTCTCCCGCATAACTTTCTGCTTCGTATCC
Source organism: Leptospiraceae bacterium (assembly GCA_017996175.1). GTDB lineage: Bacteria > Spirochaetota > Leptospiria > Leptospirales > Leptospiraceae > UBA2033. The sequence goes on along the minus strand of JAGOHK010000003.1, from coordinate 27,842 downwards.
ATCTAAATCGGCGTATTTTTCTTCGAGTTCACTAGCAAGAATTCCTTCCGCTTCTGACATTTCTGGCAAGGAATAAAGTCTATCTCGTTCCTTGTGGACTTCCCAAAGTTCTTTGTGTCCCATTAGAACCGTATTCATAATGGTTTCGTGTTCGTATTCGTAATGATCTTGCTTTAGAAAACCAATCCTCATCCCTTTATCTACAGAAACTACACCCATGTGAGGTTGTTCAATCCCAGCTAGGATCTTTAGAAAAGTAGATTTCCCACTTCCATTTGCTCCAATGAGACCGTATCTACAGCCTTCTTTGAATTTTATACTTACATCTTCGAATAAAGTTTTTTTTCCGTATCGGATTGTTACGCCAGCAGCACTAATCATAATGCCAGAATTTACAAGTCTATTGCCTAGCCAAGCAATTTAAGGGCAAGCTAAGTCAGCCGTAACAGTCGCACGCCAGTCTCCTGGAACTCCTATAATGGTCTCTCTTACGATTGTATCGGGGTATCCGTCCACTTTAGCAATATCTCCCACACATTGTAAACGATACCTGCCTTCATGGATGTATTTAATTTTAGAAACACCATCCTGTACTGGTACGGATGCAAGCGGAAGCTGAGTAAAAAAGTCAATCTCCTGTTCCCTAAAAACATTATAATAGTGTGTGCGAGATTTTGTACCCCCTGTAATCAGCAAGGTAGCCGCTATCTCTGGGTAAATAATTCTGGAGCGGGATAGGATATTTCCGCCTGAATCCTTTTGTCCTAAATGGTCATATCTCCAATCACTGATCCCTATAAATGTCTGTACTACCGCAGTACCATCAATAACATAGGAATGCACCATTAGGTTTTCCTTAATATTCATCCTTACTTCTAAGATATAAGGATCGTACCCTCCACGAATGCTCATATCTTCATGCCCTTGCTTCCAAGAATAATAGACTGGAAACATAAAAGGGGTCCTTGTAGCTTTTTCCGCATCTGTAGTTCCCGGAATGTAATTATTTCTGGGCACAATATTTATACCACCCGTTCGAATCAGGTTGTTGTCAAATTGAGTATTCGTTTTCAATGCCCCATTCTCCCGTCCCCAGCCTGTAATAAAATTCCGAACGTAGATACCAGATGCATAATACTGTGTTGGGGCTTCTAAAGGACCATGACCACCTGCAATTTCGGCAGTAGGATCATTGGAAGGAAACTGAACTCCTTCCCCGTTAAAAAATTGATTTATCAACAAAAAGGAAGAACCCCAAGCTGCCCCTGTTGAATTCTCACAACTAGTTCCACCAAAAGAGTAAGGGATGCTGCAATAAACTTGTCTTTTAGTTGCTATAAAGTCCCAATACCGTTTAGAAGCACGAACGTCTGTTACACCTAAATCCAACCCTGCGTAACTTTTTTGGTCTTTCGAAGATATCCGAATCTCCCCAATATCTATAAAAAAATTCAAATTCTGAGCGAGAGGCAATTGATTCAAATCGAAAGTAGGATCACCGCCTGCACCAACATTCTCTGTGTCTCGGTATAATTCTCCCGTTCCATTATTATAATCTGAAAAATCCAAAGGAGAATCTGTTGCATAAGTTCCCTTCAATAATAGCAGCATTCTATTATTGAATAAGCTACTTAAAACAGAATACGGCGTACCGCCATATTTCCCAATATTAGCCTTCGCATTATCACAATTAACCGTAAAAAATAATTGAAATAAAATAACTCCAATGTAGAAGATAATAGTAAATATCCGTAATCGTATTTTCATAATAAAAAACTCACCATTAATGCAAAGTTAAAGAATTCTCCATTTTTCAATTGATAATAATTTGGTTGTGATAACCTAGCATCCCGATCATTAGGAGATGCGTAAGGATACTGAGTCGCTGGATCCCGACTTACTCCAAAAGTTTCATAGATAACCTGATAATCAATTCTAAGTCCAATCCGAACTTTACGACCAGCAACAAAACTTACTTCCGTTCCTAACATAGACATTGGATCCCATCTACCTGTATTGGCAGGTCTTGCTATTACGTAAGCTGCACCACCACCTGCTTTTAAGAAAATTGAAACAGGAAGTTCAAAAGGCAATTTATAACACAGGGCAGCATGAACGGGTGCGGTAAATAATCCTCGTTCGGTTTGAGAAAGGTAATTTGCCATACTTGCGCCAACTTCTGTGTAAAAAATATAGGGCCAATGAAAACGAGTAAACAAACCAAAACCAAGTGTTGTATCTAAAATGGTTGACGTTTCAGCACCCGGTCTTGGATTTGCTGCACCTACCCAAAAACCAATTTCCGGTTTGGATTTTTCTACTTGCTGCGCAGATAACTCAAAAATTGGGGATAATAAAGATAAGCCACAAATAAATAAATAAAATCCCACAAAATACTTTGCCTTTCGGTCAATAGAAATTCCTAAATGTTTACTGAAAAATTTCATAGTTAAATGAGCTCTATTTTAAGCTCTCTCCGGTGATTGATAAATTTCGGAATACAATCTATCTACTTCAGGATAATCCCTGTAATACGCACGTAAGAAATACAGTGCATAAGGTGGAAGTGTAATTCCCGCATCTGTTCTATCTTTAGATTCTAAAATGGATAGAATACTAGATTTAAGTCTGCCTCTGGCAATGTCCAAAAGAGTCCCAATGATAATACGAACCATATTGTGTAAGAAACCAGTTCCTTGAATCACAATTTTAAACAAATTTTTAATTTCTTCATCTTGTTTGACTTCGATTTTAGTAATTTGTCTTTCTGTGGAATTATAAGTTTCCAAAACAGATTTTTTAGTAAAACTAGCAAAATCATGTTTGCCTTGCAAAGTGTAAATTTCTCTTTCTAATATACGAAAGTCTATCTGATTTTTGTACCAAAGTGCCTTTCCATTTAGTAGCGGTTGGGGAAATTTTGAATTGTATATTTTATATTCATATTCTCTTGCAGTACAAGAAAAACGGGCATGAAAATTTTCGGGAACTTCTATTCCAGCAAGCGCAGAAACATTCCCACCAGCGAGACCATTTACTGAAACTAAAAATTTATGATAATTTGCAATCGGTTTAGAACTGCTAAAACTAACCAGCATTCCTCGAGCATGAACTCCCGCATCTGTTCTGCCGGCGGCAACAAGAGAGATATCTTCTCTCAAAATACGTGAAAGGACTGATTCGAGTTTTTCTTGAACCGTAATTTGTTTTGCACTTTTTTGTTTTTGAAAACCATTAAATTTTGGACCATCGTATTGTAAAATTAATGCACTTTTAGGCAAGCCTACTTCTCGCCCCCTAAGGATTCAATTAATTTAGCCAATTCATCGTATAACTCTTTTGCCATATCTAAAATGGCAGACGGTTTAGATTTGGAAGACTTTCCTGATCCGTAAAGTTTAGCCAACATACGTTTGGATTTTGCTAATAATCTTACTCTTTCATCGGGAATATCAGACATCATATCTCGAAATTTCATAGTAAGGTAGGCATTTAGATAAATTACTCCATCAAATCCCCAATTGTTATCTGTGTCCGGACCGAGAATCGGAGCAGCTGAATCAACAGGCTCTTGCCCTGTCTGCATGATATCGAGAGTAAGTCCATACCAAGAAGCCGCTTTTTGATATAAAGTGTCACGCACTTTGTCATATCCTAAGGTGGGAAATTCAGTATGCATATCATCAAAATACCAAGCTGCCTTTAGCGCGCATACAGCCTTTTTCGGAGTGGGAGCATCTTTCGGAGATCGATTTTGGTAAGAATCTATTGCCAGTAAAAAAGAACCAGCACCCGTAATTAAATTTCGTTCCGCCGAAAAATCAACAGGACCAATTATTTTCTCCAGATTTACTTTGCGATCTCCCGATTGAAATTTCATTCTATCTAAATCAGCGCCAGCCAGTGTTGCCCAGTCTTTAGAAAAAGAAGCATACAGGCATTTAGGACAAACTACAATCACGTAATCATTTGGATTAATTCGTCCAAATTTTTTATTCTTTTCGTAAAGCCGTCTAAGTTCTTTGGTTAATTTACCGGCAATCAGTCGCCCACCACCTTGGAACATCTGTTCTCTTTGGTGAATGGTATCGCAAACAGGACAAACACTATTGTCTTTAGATCGAAACGAGGCTTTTTTTAGCGGTTCAACTTTAGTTACAGCAGGCATTTAATTCCCCTCAAAGAAACATTCATTTATATCCTAATAAATGTCAATCTATTATAAAAAAGCCCCCAGTTCCACCAAACATAAAATCCTAAGAGGAAATTATTTTTGTCATAAGGTGTATACTTGAAATCCGATACTAGTACGGACATGTTTTAAACTACTTATTTTATTCTACTTGAACTTAAAGGGTAATCATAAGAGTTTAGTACAAGCTTCATATAGACTAACAGGCATAGGACAGACAATGAAAAAAATCATCATATCTCTTACATTAATCTTCGGATTCCAATCTCTTTTCGCAGAGCCAATTATGAGTAAAGCCTACCAAAAACGTGTAGAACTACTTGGTTACTTGCGAACTCTTGAACCAATCGTACGAAATTATCGTGGAAACGATAAAGAGGGAAAACCTGCCATATTAAAAGCAGAGGCAGGTAAAGAAGGCGAAAGGATAAAACGTTATAGCGAAATAAAAAAGCTCTTCCAAGAAGGTTTGACTGATTATTTCGAAGGGGATTATTCTAATTCTTACAGAAGATTTCTAGAAGCACAAGTAGATACAGAGCAGCTATTAGAAGAAATTTCTCAATTCTATATCGAAGGAACATCTGATATTCTAAAAGCAGCCGTTTTTATTAAAGATGCAAAAGATTATGATGATCCAGCTTTTGATGGAAAAGAAGGGAATAAAAAAGTAGGTGATAGTCTAAAAGAAGTTGATAGAGAGCTTGCAGATATCAGCATCGAATACGGACGTGGCTCAAAAAATGTAAATGAGTTTAGAGAAGATAGAGAAGCTCCTTACATTAGCCGCCAATATGACCCAAAAGAATACCATTTTGCAACCAGCAAATACGCAATCGAACAAAACACAGAAGCTGGTTACAAAGCGTTAGGTCAAGCTAAGAAAGCGAGAATCGAAGCACTCAAAATCGAACGCAACTTAGAAAGACATCAAAAACTACAACCTGTCCATAGAAAATACAGAATAGAAAAATATCTAGATGTGATTGCACGATGTAAAGATGCAAGAGAAGCAGCAATCAATCTTTTCAAACTAAAATACCCTTATGACAACTACTATATACAAAAAGATGATAAAACTACTTTGGGTAGAGTGGTTTTAAATGATGGAAAAGTTGGCGAAGATGTAGTTGTGGATAAAGGCAAATCTATGAACTTTAGACTAAACCCACATGTTTGGCCAAAAAACATCAACCCAGTATACGACAGAAGAATTCCTGAAAAATACAGAAGAGACGCAATTGATCTTTTAGGTAAAGTATACGAAGAGGAAGTGGAAGAAAATATTGCTCTCAAATACACTGACATGAACCATGTAAACTCTGATCTGAGAAGACAATTAATCAACGAACCGTTAGTTGTTGAAGAAGGAAAAGACGCACCAAAGAGTGGCGGAGATTCTAAAACAGCCCCTGCTCCGGCAGCTCCAGCGAAACAGTAATAGTAGACATTTCGGCTCCGCTCAATGATCGGACTTCTCCTTTCAGTATTGGGAAATTCCCTTCCCTGAGCGGAGTCGAAGGGAACACAACGATAAAGAGATTGTATTAAAACAATCTCTACTCCTAAATCCTATGGCAACATTAAACCCAATCAAATATCTCAAAGAAAACCTCGGCGATCAATCACAAGATTATCACTGGCTGATTGTCAGAACGTATATGGAAGCAATTGTAGTAATTTTTACAAGAGCTAAATGGATACTCATAAAAGGAATTTTTTATTCCTTCTTCAACCAAGAAAAAAAGGCAAACGCATTTTTAGATGGTTCTTGGCATTGGGGGGATAAGATGATGAAAGTAACTAACACCAAATTGGTGTTAGCCAATGAAATTAAAATTCCAGAAAAAAATTATATGGTATTTGTAAACCATGTAAACGAATTAGATTTTCCCTTTGATTGTTATGTAATTAAAAAACCATATCTTGCTAATCAACAAATCAAAAGTAGTTACGTCGCTTATTGGTGGATGAAAGCAATGGGATCCCAAGTATTCGATACATCGCAAGCAAGAACCATTGCAACATCTGTTCGTAACTTAGTTGATGGACTGAAAATGTACAGCTTTATCGTATATCCAGAAGGTCATAATTCCTATAACGAAGAAATTAAACCTTTAAAAAAAGGAATGATTAAAGTCGCTTTTGAGAATAAAATCCCAGCCGTTATCGTTTTAAAATCAGGAATTACAAAATTCCAAACCAAACAAAAAGGAAATGTAATCGGATATAAATTCGCAGGAACAGTAGACCCGAACCAATTTAAAACTTGGGAAGAAATGAAAGACTTTACATTTAAACTAATGGTAACGGAAAAGAAAAACCTAGACGAATTCGTCGCATCGCATGAAAATTAAACGGTTACTCATTGCTAACCGCGGTGAGATTGCAGTTCGAATCATTCGAACTTGTAAAAAATTAAATATACATTCTATCTGCATTTACTCTGAAGCCGATGCAGATAGCGTTTTCGTTAAGTTAGCCGATGAAGCTCACTTAATCGGACCCGCACCGGCTAATGAATCTTATCTGAACATTCCTAAGATTATCGAAGTCTGTAAAAAAGCAAATGTAGATGCAGTGCATCCCGGTTACGGCTTTTTATCCGAACATCCTGGTTTTGCAAAAGCTCTAAGGGAAGCAGGAATTAGTTTTGTAGGACCCTCAGTTGAATCAATCGAACTCATGGGAGATAAGATTCAATCCCGAATAGCTATGTTAAAAGCAGGAATTCCAGTAGTTCCTGGATACGACAGCGAAGATCAAAGCGACGAACGTCTATTAGCCGAAGCAAAGAAAATTGGTTTTCCTGTAATGGTAAAAGCAAGTGCCGGCGGTGGCGGAAAAGGAATGCGTCGAGTAGACAGAGAAGAGGATTTTATCGAAAGTCTGCACTCCGCCAAACGAGAAGCAAAAAACTTTTTTGCAAATGATACAGTATTCATTGAGAAATTCGTCACGAATCCACGGCATATCGAGTTCCAAGTGTTTGGAGATAAACAGGGAAATGCCATTCATATCTTTGAAAGAGATTGTTCTATTCAAAGAAGACACCAAAAGATTATCGAAGAAGCCCCAGCGTTTAATCTAGATAATTCGCTTCGTAAAAAAATGGGAGACGTAGCTGTTCAAGTTGTAAAATCTATTTCCTATATCGGAGCCGGAACAGTAGAATTTATCTTAAGTGATAAAGGTGAATTCTATTTCATGGAAATGAATACTCGTTTGCAAGTAGAGCATCCTGTGACTGAAATGGTAACAGGAATTGATCTCGTTGAACTCCAAATTAAAATTGCGGAAGGGGAGCCTCTAAACCTAGAACCAAAACTTCTAGACAAACATTCTATCGAAGTGAGAATCTATGCAGAAGACCCTGAGAATAATTTTTTACCGTCAACTGGAAAGATTTTATTTTTGGAAAATCCCACTGGAGATGGAGTTCGAGTTGACTCAGGAATTGAAACTGGTTCGGAAGTTACCATTTACTACGACCCAATGATCGCAAAGTTAATAGTAACCGCAAGTGATAGAAAAACTTGCATAAACAACTTAATTTCTACCTTAAATCGATTTACATTGTTTGGGATAACAACGAATATCTCCTATCTTAAAACAATTTTAGATCATGAAAAATTTCGTAATGGTAATTTGGATACTGGTTTTATTGAAAAATATATCAAAGGTCACGAGAAAGAAAACTTAGAATTAGACAAGGTAGTGGGTTACGCCTATTTACTTCCGCAACTTGTTTTTAAATCTGAATCTGTCCATGAAAAACTTTCTGGATTTCAATTTTGGGAAAGTAAAACTAATTCCAAAAAAGAATTTTCCGTGGAAACTCCGAAAGATCTGCTAAATGTAAAAAGAAATTTACAATACAAAGCTGATCATTTTGTAGTAACTGCAACTTCATTTGTTGAAACAGAGCATCATTTTAAAGTAACTCTCTCTATTCTAAATAAAACAAACTCCAAAATAGTAGAAAGAGAAATCACATTACCGAAAGTTATACAAACAAACCGAATCCTACTTTCTGACTCAAATGAAATTTTATTCTTTTTGTATGGGACAACAACGTTTATCCACTTCAATGGGGAAAGTTTTAAATTCAAATTAGAACAACAAACCACTTCAGGTGCGGTTAATAACTCTAATACGTTCACAAGTCCAATGCCCGGAAAAGTCATTCAAATATTTGTCAAAGAAAAAGACCTTGTCAAAGTAGGAGACACACTCGCGATCGTAGAGGCAATGAAAATGGAAAACGTGATCAAATCCCATAAAGACTGTGAGGTAATAGAGATTTGCTGCCAGCCTGGAGACTTGGTTAGACAAGAAGACATACTCATTCGTGTGAAGTAATTTTAAAAGATTACCACCGAGAGCACCAATAACGGATGCGATAATTTCTGGATATTCTTCGATTGGTTTGAATCCATATCATTTTTTTATCGTTCTTTTATCGGTGTTCACACTTCGGCTAAGCTCAGTGCAAGTCTTTGGTAGTCAGTTTCCTATCTCTACGCATAGCATTTGCAGTCAGAATAAAATCTTATTTACAAATGTTTAATGCCAAACACTCTGAAGAAATGAAACAATTAATAATTTTCTTAATTCTTTTTTTGGGGACTGGGATACTTGCCGAAGTAACCGTTCACGAGACATCTGAAAAAGGAGATGTGAAAGCCACTAAAGATTTAATTACCAAGGGTGCTGAGATAAACTCAAAGGATAATCAAGGTTTAACCCCACTACATATAGCAGTCAGAAGAGGTCATTTAGAATTAGTGAAGTTTTTACTTTCTGCAAATGCGGACATAAATCTAAAGGATAACAGGGGCTGGACTCCACTTCATGCAATATTCGAAACAGGAAATTTAGAAATAGTAAAACTTCTTCTAGCAAAAAAAGCAGATCCCAATGCAAAGAATACTTTTGATTATACTCCAGTTCATTTTGCTGCTCAAGATGGGAATTTAGAAATTCTAAAACTTCTTCTGGCAAAAGGAAATATTGGGGCAAAAACAGAAAAAGGCTGGACTCCGCTTCATATAGCTGCGGAAAAAGGAAATGTAGAAATAATCAAATTCCTAATTTCGAAAAAAGCAGACTTGAATGCAACGGATCATAGGCAGTGGACTCCACTGCACTTCGCTGCCAGAAGACCCAAAGCGGATGCAGTGAATGCCCTTATTACAAAAGGAGCAAGCATCAATGCAAAGACTGATGCAGGATGGACTCCTCTACATATGGCAGCAGAACAGGGTAGCCTAGAAGTAGTATTAAACCTAATTTCCAACAAAGCTGATATTGAAGCTAAGGATAACAACGATTGGACTCCGTTGCATTTTGCTTGCAAGAAAGGCAACTTAGATGTAACCTCTGGATTGATTAGTAAACGTGCTGATATAAATGCACTTACCAGAGACAATGCAACTCCCTTACACATGGCAGCTCGTTGGGGGCATTACGAAGTAGTATTACTTTTAATTGAAAAAGGCGCAGAACTAAACAAAGAAGATACGGCAGGCGAAACAGCTTTAGACCTTGCTAAGTCAGAAGGACATTCTGAGGTGGTTGGTATTTTAAAAAAAGGCAAATCAACTCCAGAAGAAATTAAAGAAGAGCAAGAAAAAAAAGAAGACGGCAACAGTTGGCTACCGGAGTGGATGAAATTTAAAAAATAAACTTAAAAATGAAGACGGTTTTCATTCTATTATTTTTCTTTATTACAAATAGACTATTTGCAATAAACACAATTATTCTAAGTGCGGGTAATTCCGGATATCCAATAGGACTATCATTAGAAATTCTAGAAGACAAAGAGGGCAAATTAACATTAGTCGATGTTCGTAACCCTGAACAAAAAAATCTATGGGTGAAAAGTAATCAAGAAGTTCCTAGCTTTGGATATACAAAATCAGCTTACTGGGTTCGATTTAAAACGAACGCACCACTGGATGAGAAATATCTTTTAGAGATTGCATTCCCTAATTTAGATTGGATAGATTTTTACACAATTCTAAATGATAATTCAGTCATTGTTAGAAAATCCGGTGACTTTCGAGCCTTCAAAGAGAGGGATGTTATGTATAGAAATTTTACATTTACATTGGAACCTCATGCTAATATCGAAAAAGAATACTACATCCGATTTGCTGGTGAAGGTTCTTTACAAATTCCTCTCATAATTTGGTCACCTATCGCTTTTGCTGAAAAGGTGAACAATGAAATGTTCGGGCTGGGTTTATACTATGGGGGAATGTTAGTAATGGCAATTTATAATTTGTTCTTATGGTTATCCGTCAGGGACAAAAGTTATTTTTATTATGTGATCTATATTTTTACTTCTGCTTTTTTTCTATTAAGTAATACTGGGATTCTTTATCAATACTTTTGGTTCGGGTCACCTGCGGTATACAACTTGTTAATCCCCACTTCTATGTACATGACACATTTTTCTGTAATAATCTTCACTGGAAGTTTTTTACAGATCAAAAAAAATATTCCTTTTTTATACAAAATTTTAAAATATTTATTTCTAATACTCATTATTACTTTATTTATAGTCCTCCCAATAAGCTTTCGCCTAACGATGCTTTCGGGAATTTTATTTGGAATCATTTCTATATTACTTTGTTTATATGCTGGAATTATTATGGTAAAAAGAAGATACCGCCCAGCAATATTTTATCTTGTCGCTTGGACTGCTCTCTTAATTGGTGCAATTATTCTATCATTAAAAACTGTTGGCGTTTTACCCGTAAATGCATTTACAAATTACGCGATGCAAGTTAGTTCAGCGCTCGAAGTAGTTTTACTTTCCCTTGGTCTTGCAGATAGAATCAATGATTTAAAAAAACAAAATGAATTAGCCCAAGCTCAAATTCTAACTAATCAAAGTTTAGCGATTGATAGTTTAGAAAAAATAGCAAAAGAAAAAACCAATAAATTAAATCAGTCACTTAAAATTATTCAAAGAGATCTGTCTCTCGCACAAAAAATTCAGCAAAATATTCTTTTAACTGATCCAGATATTTTAAAAATTTTAAAGATTACTCCCTATTATATCCCAATGTCTCAAGTTGGTGGAGACATTTATCAAATAAGCCAATTAAACGATTCCACCTATCGCATTTTTTTGGCGGATGCAACAGGTCATGGTGTCCAAGCGGCAATGATTACGATGGCAATTCAAAGTGTATATGAAAATATAAAAGACTTTGATGTAGAGATTTCCCAGGTGATGGAAATTTTTAACAGTGAATATCTCTATAAATATAAATCTTTAAATAGCTACGTGACAGCAATCTTAGTAGAGATAGATGTAAAAAAAGAAAGTCCAAAATATGTTTCTGCAGGGCATCCACCTGCTGTTCTTTTGCAAAATAATCAAATTCACAAACTAGGTTACACTGGTAGAATGATCGGTTTATCCCAGAATAACAAATATAAATCTAGCTCATTTTCATTTAGCAAGTCAGATCGACTCTTTATTTTTACAGATGGAATTTTTGAACAATTCAATACTAGGAAGGAAGAGTTCGGAGAAGAAAGAATTATTTCTATTCTTGCGGAAAATAGACATTTAACGATAAATGAAACGATTCAAGTTGCTCTTGGAGAATTGAATACATTTCTAGAAGGGTTTGAAACACAGGATGATATTACAATCCTTGGAGTTGAATACAGCCAGTAGAGTTTTATTGATAAGACTTCTAAGCAAAGTAAGATAAGAGAACTATTATTTATAAAATTAGAAATCCGGGTAATGGTGACTAGCCCGCCGGCGGCTTATTGGGCTATACTTCGATAAACTCAGCACAAGTCGCCCAAACCCATTAATTGTTAATTCGTAAATCCATTTTTATTCAATTCTTATCTTCGTAACTGCCCAGCGTAAAAATCTCTACTACATATCCCAAAACTCTATGTATCAGTGCCGGTGGGAGCGGTGAGTTAATCCAATCCATGGCAAACCGCACCGAGTAATTACGCATCTTCCATATCAAGCTCTACTAGCACCGAATCAATAATATCCGCGAGTTGCACAAGCTGTTCTTTCGTTAAATGGGATATTAGCTGTTTGCCGAAAGTATTTAAAACTCCAAGTCCGGCATTTACTCCCATGTGTACGACTGACCTACTGATTGCGCCTAGTTTTAAAATTTCAAGTGGTCTTACAAAATAAAAATTCATACTTTCTTGGGAAATTTCATAAATTGCTCGTAAAGCTTTTTCCGGCATTTGTTTGTCAGTTGGATTATTTCGGAGCATTTCAGTGGCTTCTTTCGTTTTGCGCGCGGTTTCGACTGATACGGGACTTACTAGGTAGGGTGATTTTTTAGAAGTTGGATTCATTGTGTTAATTCCTTTTTAATTTTTCAAGGGTTATGATAAGGTTTCTTTGGATCATTTTTTAAAAGTGAAAAACTTTTATAGAACTTTTCTTTATCCCCTTCTCTAAATCCAGTAATGAGTAAACCTAAAATCATTTCATCGTGTTGGTCTTTGCCAAGGTAACGAATTTCACATTGTATATTTACAGCAGACTGCATTTTAAAAAAAATATCACAATTAAAACCTGAGACATGCGGCAAATTTTGTTTTAACTCTCTATCGGTGATTTTAATTTTGAGTCCATCTTTTGATAAATCTAAAATTTTATATTTTCCAGTATTTAAGATAAAATTTGATTCCCTAATTCTATCTATCATTTCAAATGTAAGAATTTTAATTTCCATCACTTGGTCAAAGTCAATTGGTTTGGAACGACTTTGAATATGCACATATCCAAATGGGATTGCTTCGTTGAAAGGATTCACATAAATAACAGGCATGATGATTTCGGAAACAATTCCTTTTGTTTTGTACATATTGACCAGTTGGTTGATTTCGGTATGGTATTCTTCTTCTAAATCTATAAAATCGTCATTGGCTAATGATCCGTAACTTCTTTTGTCTTGTGCATTTGCGACAAATAGCGTTTTGCCGGACTCGCGCACTACTTGGAACCTTTCATCTAAATCATGTTTAAAAATATCTATTTTGATATAATCGAAATTTTTCTTTAACCGATTTTCGTAATCAGTAAAATTAATTTTCATATAAGTAGGAATTGTATGCATGGAAGACTCAATGGAAACTCCACTCGTTCGAATATTTGTCACCCAAACTTGTTCGGGTGAAGGATGAATTCGATCATTTCTTCTTTCTTTACTGGAAACTAAAAATTTATTGATTTGTAAGAGAAAAAGATTGCCAGGTTTTTCTCCGAGAACCGTACAATCAAATTGAATGTAGCGACCCAGAAGTTTTGTGAGAGAAATATTTTGTCCTTTTTTTAAATTGTAATGAGGATTGAGCTTTTCGACAATAATTTTGAGACCATCAGAATTGTGTTCTTTGAGTTTTACCTCGGTTTCTGTATCCTTAATCAACATCTCAGTCTTACTTAAATGTTTAGCTAGAATCAAAACTCGTTTTTGTGGCTCCTTGACGTCTACAGTTTCCCTGATTTTTCTATCAATGATCTCCAAATTCTTTTAGCTCCTATTAACTTCGAATGAAATTTCTCTTGCAATTCAATCCAAGGCAATTTAATTGTGGATATGACCAGTTCAAATATTAAAAATCAACCAGTTCAAGACGGACTTTCCGGAGAGCAATTGTTCTCTGCTCAAATCGGACTTACCTACAGAGATTTTTTAGTTCTCCCAGGATACATTGACTTTAACCCATCGGATGTTAATCTAGAATCCAAAGTCAGCCGTAATATCACAATCAAACGTCCCCTCATTAGCTCGCCGATGGACACCGTTACAGAATCGGCAATGGCAATCGCACTAGCCCTACAAGGCGGATTAGGCATAATACATTATAATAACTCTATTACAGAGCAAGTAAATTTTGTAAGAAAAGTCAAAAGATACGAAAATGGTTTCATTACTGATCCAATTATCTTGGGTCCCGAAAATACTATCGAAGACCTAGATGATATTAAAGAGAAGTTTGGCTTTTCTGGAATTCCAATCACGGAAGACGGTTCGTTCAATGGAAAATTGATTGGAATTGTCACCAATCGCGACATCGACTTTGAGCCAAATCGCACTGTCAAGCTCGCAACCGTGATGACTACCAATCTTGTAACCGCTCCAGTTGGAATTAGTCTTAGAGAAGCAAATAATATATTACGTGTGAAAAAAGTTGGTAAACTTCCTATCATTGACAATGAAGGCAGACTGGTTGCCATTGTTAGCCGCTCGGATTTAAAAAAGAACAAAGAGTTTCCTGATTCTTCTAAAGATCACAACAAACGCCTGTTAGTCGGTGCGGCTGTTTCTACTTTGCCTGAATCTAGAGATAGAGTTGCGGCTCTTTATGATGCAGGTGTGGATGCGATTATCATTGATTCGGCGCAGGGAAATTCTAGTTATCAAATCGAGATGATTAAATTCATCAAAGCAAATTTTAAAAACCTAGATGTGATTGCGGGTAACGTTGTCACAAAAGAACAAAGTCGTTCTCTCATCGAAGCAGGCGCGGATGGTCTTCGTGTAGGAATGGGACCTGGTTCTATTTGTATCACGCAGGAGACAATGGCTGTTGGTCGCGCGCAGGCAACTGCTGTTCACATGACTGCTAGTTACGCTTCTCAATTCGGAGTTCCCGTAATTGCGGATGGGGGAATTAGTAATATTGGAGATATTGCAAATGCTCTTGCGATTGGTGCCTCTACTTGTATGATGGGTTCAATGTTCGCTGGAACGAATGAAGCGCCTGGAGATTATTTTTATGAAAATGGAATTCGTCTCAAGAAGTATCGTGGAATGGCAAGTCTAGAAGCAATGAAAGCCGGTGGGGATAAAAGATATTTTAGCGAAAGCCAAAAGATCAAAGTTGCCCAAGGTGTAAGTGGTGCGGTAGTTGATAAAGGCTCTGTGATTAACTTTGTTCCATATTTGGTGCAGGGACTTCGTCAGTCGTTTCAAGATATGGGTCACAAATCGATTCCTGAATTACACGAAGCACTTAGAAATGGAACCCTCCGTTTTGAAAGGCGCTCCGAGTCAGCACAAGCACAAGGCTCTGTGCATGGTCTGTATTCGTATACTAGTCCAACCATGAGAGTGGAGTAATAAGATTAACCACCGATGAATAGTTCGACAAGCTCACCACAGCGCACCGAGGGCACCGATAGCAGAAAAATGAGTTTAGGGCAAAAAATAAAATTCATTCCTGATTCTATTTTTAATAGGACAAGAATGAAAACATTAAAAATAAACACTGGAAATGCTGAATGTTACAGCACCAAATTTAGAAAACAATTTAAAATTCCAAACATCGGTGTTCATCGGTGCGGTGTGGTGAGTAGCATCTTCCGAGCTTGCGTATCGAACCATTCATCGGTGGTAATCTTTTTCCTGCTTACGTTTTTTAATATATCGCTTTTTGCGAGGGAAATCACTATTCTCCCCGCATACGTTGTGGGGGAAGAACCAGCAGCGCTCAAGAAAAAAGATAATCTTTCCACAGGAGTTTCTGAGTTAATTGGGTATTATGCGACAGAAAACTTCGTAGTAGAAACTTCCGACTCGGAGAAAGTAAAAGTCTATTTATCCGAATTAGGCGAAGAGATGGACAGAAAACCAAGTCGTTCTCTTTTAAATGGAATTTGTGAAGAATTTAGTTCTGATTTTATTGTTAAACCAGAAATCAATTTTTCGGATAAAATTTCTATTCTTTCGGAAGTTTATAACTGTAGAGGAAAAGTAATTGCATCCAATGAAAGCCTATTTGCGGATAATTTCTATTTGGCGATGGAAAAACATACTCGGAAGACTCTGAGTTTTTTAGTTCCTAAAAATAAGTCTACAACTAGTATTGATATAACTAATGAAGAAGAGATTATTTTTTTCTTAGATTTATCTGGTTCTTTGACGAGAGAAATTAAATCTACAGTCAATTTCATCCTATCAATTACAGGCTCAAAGAATCTGGCTTTGGGAGCTATTTTAGTAAAAGAAAATTCTATCAAAATAATAAAACCATCCTTCAATCACAATGAACTAAAAACAGATTTGGAAAAAATAAAAATCGGCGGAGATATTGAATTAGATCGAATTACGCAGGGTTTAGTAAAAGCAAGAGCTGAATTAGGAGTTTCAAAATTAAAAAAGAAAAAACTAATCATCCTCACAGATGCCAAAAGTAACACAACGCACGACTACGGGTATTTATCCGCAGTCCAGACTATGAGAGAAATTGGTTACAATACATTTATTGTAACTGGTTCCTTTTTCGATTATAAAAGTATGAACCTTCATAAAAAAGCCGCAAAATCAGGTGGAAATAATTTACAGCAAATCACTCACTATCAAGTAGTAGGAACAACAAAAGGGGCTAAGACTATTTACCTACATGATCGTAATATTTACTTTGAAGATTCCTCACAACCGAATTTAAAAGATTTGGATTTGAAAGAACTAGCGACAATTGAAGAAGGACGTGTATTGAATACTGTTGATTTTCCGCATCCCGACAATATGAGCTCTGTTTACGAAAAAATACAGGGGCAGAAACTAATAGAAAAAAAATCAATTTCGTCTAACGTAACTAATATCATAGAAAAATTAGTCCAGAGTAAATCAGGAACTTTAAGTTATAGCGGTGGGAAAGTTTTAATCAAAACTGGCTCTGTTTCATTTTGGCTAACGGTAAACTCCGTTGATGAATCCCTCGAAGGATTTGATACTACTTTTAGAGCTACATTCGTCAAAGATGAATTTAGTCCGAATGGATTTGCCAATATCCCCGCGGAAACAAATATCTATAAAGAAAATATTCCTAAACTTCTTGTTCTGGAGCCTTCTCAGATACGAAACTTTTTAAAATCAAATAATAAATTTACTTGTTTTGTATCAGGAAAAATTCTCGAAGTAAAGTAATCTACTTCTCGCTAGAAGAATGTACCAAGCTAGAAGTTACATACTTCTAGTTATATCCTTAAAAAGTTCTTGTATATATCAGGAATTAATTTCTATTACATCCATGTATTTAATTTTTGGAAATTGGTATGAAAGCTAAAATTTTCTTAGCTATTTTATATTTGCTGAATATAAATCATCTATTTTCAGAAACATTAGAAATTGATGGATTAACTAATTTTTATCGGGCAGGGAATCACCTTTACTATTTAGAGGATAAAGAAGATAAATTTTCTTTCGAGGATGTTCAAAAACCAGAAATTCTAGCAAAGTTTACTAAAAATGAAAAAGAGATTCCTAATTTTGGATATACTACTTCGACTTTTTGGTTCTACCTTTCTTACCATTCAGAGAAAGATATAGATAATTATCTATTAGAACTCGCCTATCCAATCTTGGATAGAGTTGATCTATATTTTTACAATTCCAAAGGAGAAACCATCCATCGAACTGCCGGCGACATTTATCTATTCTCAGCAAGAGAGTTTGAGCATAGAAATTTTATATTTTCCATGAATGATTTTAAGGCTAACGGGCGTTTGTTTCTTAAAACCAAAACAGAGGGCTCACTTCAAATCCCACTTTCTATTTATAAAGAAAAATACTTTTGGGAGCGCGAACAATTTTACTTACCAATACAAATGACTTTTGTAGGAATTATGTTAGCAATGACTTTATATAATTTGTTATTAGGTTTTTCCTTACGCGACAGAACCTACTTCTTCTATACTATCTATTTAATTTTTACTACTCTTTCTTTAACTGGACTCAATGGATTAAATTATCAATTTTTGTGGAGAGAGTCCGTATACTGGAATCAAAAATCAGTCCCGATTGCAGTAATTATATCTGGAATTGGAGTTGGATTATTTGTGACTTCTTTTCTGAAACTAAAAAAAAATCTTCCATTTTTCTATCACTGTTATTCGGTTTTTATTTTCATTAATCTAATTGTTCTTTTATTTTCCCCCATTCTACCTTATCCAATCCTTGGGCGTAGTGCACCTCTTTTTGCAATTTTAAGTTCGATCACAGGTTTTATTGCTGGTATATTAATTTCTTTGAAAGGGTATCGTCCGGCAAAAATATTTTTATTTGCATGGAGCATATTTTTATTTGGAGCAGTTCTTCTAGGAGTAAACCGTTATGGTTTTATACCAATAAATTTTTTAACAGAAAACTCTGTACAGATTGGAGCAGCATTAGAATCAATTCTAATTTCTTTTGCGTTAGCCGACAGAATAAAGCTTTTACAAAGAGAAAAAGACCAAGCGCAGTTCGAATCAATCGAATCAATGAAAAAAGCAGATCAGTTAAAGGATGAGTTCCTTGCAAATACATCGCATGAACTTAGAACACCTCTAAATGGAATCATTGGAATATCTGAATCGCTAATTGATGGAATTGCAGGTGAACTTTCACAAAAGGCTAAAGACAATTTGGCGCTAATCATTGCCAGTGGAAAAAGGCTTTCCAGCTTAGTAAATGACATTCTAGATTTTTCCAAAATGAAACATAAAAATTTAGATCTAAATATAAAACCTGTAGACGTATATTCTATTTGTAATCATATAATTGCTTTGTCAAATCATTTGACTCGTGGTAAGGATTTAAAATTAATTCACTCTATTCCACCTGAAGTAGAACCAGTCTATGCAGATGAAAATCGTTTGCAACAAATTTTGTATAACCTAGTAGGAAATGCAATCAAGTTTACCGATAGCGGCTACGTATCAGTAAACGCAGAGAAAATAAATCCAGACGATAATTTTCTAACTATATCTGTTATTGACACGGGAATCGGAATTCCAAAAGATAAAATAAATTCAATCTTTGAATCTTTCGAACAAGTAGATAGTTCTAATGCACGAAAATATGGTGGAACAGGTTTAGGGTTAACTATTACAAAACAACTCGTTGAATTACAAGGAGGAAAAGTTTTAGTAGAATCCAATTTAGGTCAAGGATCAAAGTTTACGTTTACACTTCCAATAGCAAGAGAAGTAGTTGTTTTACAATCAGTTGATCCGGAGCTTCATCAATTTTTTTCGGAAACAGAAGTAGAAACTGATGACATATATGCGGATAATCCCAATAATTCGTTTCATATCCTAGCTGTAGATGATGAACAAATAAATCTACAAGTACTTTCTAACCAATTAAGGCTTGCTGGATATAAAATTACTTTAAAGCAGGGTGGAAAAGAAGCAATCGAATTTTTAGAAGAAACTGAGGATAAACCAGATATGCTGCTGTTAGATGTAATGATGCCGCATTTAACAGGGTTTCAAGTATGTCAAAAAATTAGAGAACGTTACAAAACAAATGAACTTCCAGTAATCTTTCTAACTGCAAAAAATAGATTAAACGATTTAATAGAAGGTTTTCACTCTGGGGGAAATGATTTTATTACTAAACCTTTCGAAAAAAAAGAGTTACTCGCTCGCATTAAAACACACCTTTCCCTATACAAAATTACTTCCGAATTAGCACTTTTAAATGCAAGTTTAGAAACAAAAGTAAAAGAAAGAACAAACGACTTAAATGAAGCCTTGGTTAATTTAAGTCGTTTAAAAGAACAGCAAGATGCAGATTATTTTTTGAATACACTTTTGATTGAACCATTGGGAAAAAATAATGCAGTTAGCGATATCTTTTCCATTGAATTTTTCTTAAAACAAAAAAAGCAGTTTTTATTTAGGGGAGAAGAGTATGAGCTAGGAGGAGATATCAATGTTTCAGAGGTTTTAGAATTCGAGGGAAAACGCTTTCTCTTATTCCTGAATGGAGATGCAATGGGAAAATCCATTCAGGGTGCTGGTGGCGTACTCGTATTAGGCACTGTTTTAAAAGCAATTATCCAAAGAACTAACGCGAGAAAAGAGAATAATACTGATTTACCGGAACTTTGGCTAAAAAAAACTTTCATTGAAATTCATAGAGTTTTTGAAAGCTTTGATTACTCAATGCTTATGTCTATTATAATAGGACTAATAGAAGAAGAAACTGGAATCCTTTATTACATAAATGCGGAACATCCTAAAATGATTTTATATAGAAATAAAAAAGCTGAGTTTATTGAGATTGAATACCAATATACTAAATTAGGAACAATCTTTCAAGAAGGGGAAATAATTATTTCTAATTTTCAACTTTTGTCAGGTGATATTATTCTCTGTGGCTCTGATGGTAGAGATGATTTAATTTTAGGAGTCAATGAAGAAACTGGATTAGAAATCATTAACTTCGATGAAAATCTTTTTATTGATATAGTAAATGAGGCTAACTGCGACATTCCGCTGATTTATAAGTCGATTCTAAAACAGGGTAAACTTACAGATGATTTATCTCTTCTGAAAATTACTTATTTAGAAAAAGATATTGCACGGCTTGAATAAAATTGATTGTTTTCTCTAAAAATAACAGTCTATAAATAAGGTATACGAAGAATTATTCCTATATACCCTATTTTATGAGAGTTCAGAATATTTGCAAAATCCAAAACATCAAGGCAGTTTTATGATAAAAATTCTTTCTATTTTTCTATTCATTCTTTTGCCTCTATTTTCAAATCCTGTCCTAATCGACGGAACGAAAGATACATATAAATTAAATTCGCATATTTATTATTATGAGGATAAGACTGGTAATCTCACGATTCAAGATATAGAAAAAGAAGAAATTCTAAAAGAATTTCAATTGAATAAAAAAGAAGTTCCAAGTTTTGGAATTACCAAATCAGCGTATTGGTTTTTTATTGAGTACGAAGCCAAAGAGGGATTGGAAAATTATCTACTCGAAATAGAATATCCATTATTGGATAATATCACTTATTCGTATAGAAATAGCAAAGCTGAGTTGATACAAAAAATTGTAGGGGATACATTTCCGTTTTCACAAAGAGATATTGAACATAGAAATTTTCTTTTTCCACTAAGAGATATAAATCAAAACGGGAAATTATTTTTCAGAATAAGTTCAGATGGATCGATGCAAGTCCCAATTTCGATTCATAAACAAAATTACTTCTGGGAAAAAGATCAAAAATTTTTAGCCCTTCAGATGTTATTTTTAGGGATAATGGGGGCGATGATTTTATACAATGCGCTACTTGGTTTGTCTTTAAATGATAAAACTTACTTTTTCTACATATTTTATTTAATTTCAGCGACGTTATTCGAAACATCTCTGAATGGAATTAGTTACCAATTTTTCTGGAAGGATTTTACCTATTGGAATCAAATTTCAATCCCAGTATTTATATCCTTAACGAACTTTGGAATTTCTGCATTTATCAAATCCTTTTTGAAACTAAGAAATAATTTACCGATTTTTAATAAATTGTTTTTAGCCCTTCTTGTATTTTCCGTTATTAGTTTCCTATTATGTTTTTATCTTCCCTACTCTAAAGTTGTAAAAATAGCGATGATTTTTACTGCCTTATCCTCTATTCTGTCTCTTATTGCTGCATTTTTAATTGCGAAAAAAGGATATCGACCTGCAAAAATTTATTTATTTGCGTGGTGTATTTTTTTGGCTGGTGCATTACTGTTAGCCTTAAATCGTTTTCAAGTTGTACCTGTCAATTTTTTTACAGAGAACATGGCGCAAATCGGAATAGGAATTGAAGCAATCTTAATTTCCTTTGCGTTAGCCGATAGAATAAAAATATTACAAAGAGAAAAGGAAAAAGCACAGGAAGAATATATTGCTTTATTTAACAATCTAAATGTAGGAGCTTATAGAAATACAGGTGGGAAAAATGGAAATTTTTTAAAGGCTAATCCTGCTATTGCGCGAATGTTCGGTTTTGATAATGTAGAAGAATTTATGAAAATGCAAGTTTCGGATTTGTATGCACACCCGGAGGAAAGAATTAAATTCGTAGAGATGATGAAAGAAAACAGAGAGTGTAACAAATATGAACTATTACTGAAAAGAAAAGACCAGTCTCTATTTTATGCATCTCTGACTGCGAAAATTTACTATGATAATGATAATAAATATTACTATATGGATGGGATTATTGAAGATATTACTAAATTCAAAGAGGCGGAGAGAAAATTAGAAAAAATACAAATTGAAGCAATGGAAACTCTTAGAAAAACATTTCAAATGGAATCGGAATTGAGTTTATTCAAAAATGAAATGGATTTAGCAAAAAAAATTCAACAGTCCATGATACCAAATAAAACTCCTCAAGTAGACGGCTTCGATATAGTAGCTTGGTATAAACCGATGGAAAGTATCGGAGGCGATTTTTACGATTTCCAAACCAAGGGCAGCTACTTAGGATTTATCCTCGCAGATGTTTCTGGTCATGGGGTTCCCGCAGCACTCATTGTTTCCACTTTTAAAATTGCATTTTGGTTTCAAGATCAGATTTTACCCAAACCACTTTGGTTTCAAGAACAAGCGTTACCAAAACCGGAAGTATTACTTTCGAGTATGAATAAAATTTTAAAAGGGAAATCAGGGAATGAATTCGTAACTGCCTGTTACGGGTATATAGATATTAAACGCAAAATTTTGAAAACAGGAAATGCAGGACATTCAGACTTACTGATTTATAGAAGTAAAGAATCGAAGCTAATTTCATTAAACCCCAAGGGAGCAGCACTCTGTGTTTTTAAAGATCCCCAATTTGAATCCGTTGATATACAACTAGAAAAAGGAGATAGAATCTTTTTATATACAGATGGACTGTTCGAAGTAATGAATGAACAAGAGGAAGTATTCGGAGAAGCAAGACTAATTAAAATGTTAGAAGAGAATATCTCATTATCAGCACAAGAATTTGGAGATTTACTCTTAAATTCAGTTTTTGTTTGGGCGAAAGATAAAGATCACTTGGAAGATGATATTGCACTCATTGTGATAGATGTAACAATTTGATTTTTTTTAAAAAATTTCTTTTTTATGGAACCAAAGTAGGATTTCCTGTTTCTAATCTAAACAAAACTACTCAAAAGAGGTAATTTATGAGACAATTTTCAATCGTGGCTTTGGCGATTTTTCTAATCGGAACATTCACCATTTCTGCACATGATCACAAAGGCAAGGGACATTGGGGCAAAGAGCATTTCAAAAAAATTGATACAGATGGAGACAAAAAAGTTTCCAAAGAAGAATGGCAAAAATTCCACGAGGCTAAATTTACCGAAATGGACAAAGATGCTGATGGGTTCGTTTCAGAGGAAGAAATTAAATCTTTTCATAAAGGAAAAGCCAAAGAAATGAATAAGGGCAAAGGGAAAGGAAAGGGAAAAGGTAAGGGCAAAGGAAAAGATAAAGACAACGATGACGACGACGATAAAGTAGAAGACAAAGACGAAGCTAAAGATACTGAGAAGAAGTAAAAATTAGTAAGTAACGACAAATCAATTACCGCTGATAAACGTCATCAGCGGTAATTGAAATTAGGTCATCTTTATCGTTCAATACAAAATGCATTCAGAAAATAAAATACTTCTAGTGTTAGATTTAGATGAAA
>JAGOHK010000003.1:0-4071 GCA_017996175.1 Leptospiraceae bacterium | reverse complement strand
TTAGAATTTGTTTGGGCTAGGAGTAAATGTAACTTTACCGCTCACGCATCCAGCAAAAACAAAAATATAAACGACTCAAGCCTTTATACGAAAGATTTAAGTGTATTAAAAAAATACGGTTACTCTATGGAACGAATTCTAATTGTAGATGATACTCCTCGAGTTTGTATCAAAAATCTTGCGAATGCAATTTTTCCGAAGCCGTTTTATGGAGATAGAACCGACAATGAGCTGCGGATACTTGCCATTTATCTCAAACAACTAAAAGATGAAGTTGATGTTACTAAAATTGATAAAGATAAATGGAAGTCGAAGATTGGGAAATAGTTTATTTAAAATGTCATTCCCGAAATTCCCCCCTTTCGCTTCGCTCATACAACCGCCAAGCGATATCGGGAACCTCAAGAAAGAAAAAATCCTTTGTCTGAACTTTGATTTGTATGATTTACGTTATTGGGGATGATTAGGAATAAAATGCAATTCATATTACAAATCGCAAAAATCATATTTCAACCATTTTTTAGAAATTAAATAAATCTTTTAAATCAACCTCAAGTCTTTTCGCAATTAAATTCAACGATTTTAAGGTTACGTTTGAATTGCCCCTTTCAATATCTTGAAATGTCCTAACGGGCAATCCGTTTTGTCCTTCATCCATATCTTCTTGTGTAAGACCTTTTGATTCTCTTAATTCTTTTATTCGGGCACCAAGCTTTCTCTTTAACTGATTAAAATTCACCGAGAAAGCATAAAATATATTTGACTAAATTGACAGACGGCATACCGTCAGTCATAAATAAAGTTAAGTAATGAATCCACCCTAGCTATAAATAGGAAGATAACATTGATTTAAAATGAGGAGAAAATGAGTATGGGAATTCTTGATGAATTACAAAAGACAACAAAACTTTCTGAGGCAAACCTAAAACTACAGAAAGCTTCAAGCGATCGACAGGTTGCACAAAATCAAATTTCGAATGCTCAGCAGGCTGCACAAACTGCCGCATTACAAGCACAGACAGCTATGATACAAGCTGAACAAATGCGCAAGGAAAAGCAAAGGCAAATGAAGAACATTGTTTTCGAAATGAAACAGTCAGTCGAACGATTAGTTACAGGAAATTATAATGGAATTGTTTCTTACATTGCTGGTACATTACTAAATCAAAAATTTGATTCTTTCGGATTCGGTTCACGGGATTTAGAAGATTTACAGGATAAAGAGTATTATTCAAAAACGAAAACTATTTTACTTGAAAAATTAGATTCAATCTCAGCAGAAGAAAGGCAAGCAGGTATACAATATATAAATGAAATGACTCAATCAGAAAAAATGATTGCACGTCTTCAAAATATATTCGATGTTTCTAAAAAATTTGTTGTCATAGAAAAATTTGAAAAAAATGGTTCAATGGTTATTAGAAAACCGAATCCTCTTTGGATAGCATTAGATGTTCTTAGTTTCTTATCTATTGTTTTCGTCATCGGATTAGTTCTTTTACCACTTTCCATATATTTTGGTTGGAAATTAAGCAACCAAAATGGAGTTAAGATTCTCAATTCTGAATTAAAAGAAATCGTTCCAGAGACAGTTGAGTTGAAGACAATTAAAGAGATAAACTCAGAATCAGCTAAGCTCCTTTCCGCCAAAAGAAGTGACCTTGAAAATTTCTTAAATAAAAATCATCCGGAGGTGCGTCTGCTTGCTTCAATATAATTAAGTATCTAGAGTGCACACAAAATTTAAAAACGAGGAACTTCTAGATTCAGGAATTATAGTAGATTAAAAGGAAAGCGAAGTTGGGGATCTGTAATAGTTAAGATTCCCGACTGAAAATTTCGGGAATGACACATCACTTCCAAATAATCTTCTTCTCGATCGTTTCAATATAGAGCAAAAGACTTTCTTTGAGACAGTTAACGACTAACGTTGCAATCGGAATTAAATTTCCATTTTTATCCCATTCGTCGATAGCATCTAGATACTCAGCTCGTTCTGTTACTTTAATAACAGCAGGAGGAAGACCAAATTGAAGTAAGAGTAAATTTAAGATTAGCCGTGCATTACGTCCATTACCATCTACAAATGGATGAATGGAAACAAACCTAGTATGCGCTTCAACTGCAATTAAAACAGGATGAGTATCATGAGTGTCAGTAAGCCATTCGAAAAACTCGTTCATCAAATTGTCAATTTGAAAAGGCTCTGGGAATTTAAAGATAGAATTATCTTTTTTCTTAACATAGACAGGAACTTTTCGATAGATCCCTGCGTTTTCTGAGTCGATACTTCGCAAAATAATATTGTGAATGGAAAGAATATCGGAAGGAGTAATTTCAGAAGCTTTCTTGAATGCAAGTTTTTCGATATAGTCAATTGCTTCTTTATGATTGATAATTTCTAAGTGTTCTCGAGCGGATTTTCCGCCAATGGTAATTCCTTCCAAGAGAACGAGTTTTGTTTCGTTCAAACTGAGCGTATTACCCTCGATAGCGGTTGAGTTAAAGGTAAAATCTACATCGAAAAGAGTTTTTAAATTTTTAACTTGAGCATCTGTCAACGGGCGCAAACTATCTAGTTTGTGCTTTAGGATATCGATTTCTTGTAAAAGATTTTTCATAATTTCAAAGTTAAATGCTACTAAATGTCATCCCCGAGTTCTTCTATCGGGGATCTCAACAACTTGAGATTCCCGACAAAAGAACTCGGGAATGACAGCTTTGATGAATGATTTGTTTATAATATATCAAATCCATCCTGTTTCTACTACGCTCTCGCTTCCTGCTTTGCCCTATCAGTCAAATGAAACAACAAAATATCAATATCCGAAGGATCAACCCCAGAAATTTGGGCGGCTTTTTCTAAAGTTACCGGTTTATGCTTTGTTAGCTTCACAATAGCTTCTGTTTTCAATGCAGTGATTTGCGAATAATCAAAATTATCCGGAATTTTGACAGATAGGTTTCGGGCGCGCTCTTTGATGGTTTGGTTTTCGCGTTTGATATAACCTTCGTATTTGATTTCCATTTCGAGAATTTTAATTTCTTTGTCACTAATGGAATCCAAATCAGGAATAATCGCCTTACAATCTAAAAGAGAAATTTCCGGACGGCGAATAAAAGAATCCATATCCGAACCAAACTTAATTGTCTCAATTCCCTTGGACTGCAAAAGTTCAGTCAATGCAGGAGAAGGTTTTAAATTCATAGCATAAATCTTTTGCCGAAGCTCGTCAACACGGGCGTATTTTTCTTCCATACGAGCATAATCTTCGCGGCTAAGAACGCCTAGCCGCAACCCATATTTCATGAGACGTTTGTCCGCGTTATCCTGGCGAAGGAGTAATCGGTGTTCGGCGCGAGAAGTGAACATACGATAAGGATCTTCGACACCTTTGTAAACAAGGTCATCTACAAGAACGCCAATGTAACTTTCGGCACGAGAAAAAATCATAGGCTCCAGTCCACGAACAGAAAGTATAACGTTGTAAGCCGCAACTAAACCCTGAGCGGCTGCTTCCTCGTAACCGGTAGTGCCATTGATTTGACCAGCGTGATAAAGCCCTTTGACACGATGAGTTTCGAGAGTTGGTTTCAATTCAGTCGGGTCTACGAAATCGTATTCGACAGCATAACCCGGGCGCATAATTTCAGCCTGTTCCAAACCCTTAATCGAGCGAATGAGTTTCCACTGCACTTCTTCGGGCAAACTAGTCGAAGTGCCATTTACGTAGACTTCCATTGTCTCATAACCTTCGGGCTCCAAAAAAATCTGATGGCGTTCGCGCTCAGCAAAGCGAACAATTTTATCTTCAATAGAAGGACAATAACGTGGTCCGGTAGATTTGATTTGCCCTGAATACATAGGGGATAATTCTAAATTGGCGTTGATAATTTTATGAGTTTCAGCGTTCGTATAAGTGATGTGACAAGGAATCTGACGGCGAGTGATGCGGTCATTGGAAAAAGAAAACGGAGTCGGGTCTTCGTCTCCATCTTGAACGGCTAATTCAGAGTAGTCGATAGAATTTTTATTAAGCCGAGGCGGAGTTCCTGTTTTCAAACGACCCA
>JAGOHK010000169.1 GCA_017996175.1 Leptospiraceae bacterium | reverse complement strand
GTTCCCACTTTTACATCTTTCACGACCAAGTCTTTTACATCTTGGGCTCCAATTCCAAATACTGCTAAACTAACTACTAACAAAATTTTAAACATACTTTCTCCTTTAATAATAAAAACATTTTTTTTACCACCGATGGACACCGATTAACACCGATAGAAAGTCATACAGTCACCTCGAACTGTTGCATCGTCCTCCCGTTTGCTTAGTCGCAAACCCAACGCCTCCGCAAGGTCTATCTACTTTAATGCTACGTTGTTTTGTCAGATAGATTTCTCACATACTGATGTTCGAAATGACAGTACGATACTTACGTTGATAAGTTCCATCGTAGCTGTTATCGGTGCTCTCGGTGTACATCGGTGGTAATCTTTACTTTCCCTTACTCTCTTTCAAACACTTCCTAAATTTACTACGTCTTTGTTTTTCGAATTTGGTGATGTCGGATTCACTTTGCAAAGTAAGACCAATATCATCCAAACCTCTGTAGAGACAATCTTTGCGAAATGGGTCTACATCAAACGAATAGGATTTGCCATTACCCGCTTTGACTACTTGGCTCATTAGGTCGATTTCTAACTTTGCGTCGGGAGTAGAATCAACATACTTAAAAAGTTCGTCTACTTGTTCAGATGGAAGTACAATCGGAAGCATTCCATTCTTAAAGCAGTTATTGTAAAAAATATCCGCATAAGAAGGAGCGATTACACAACGAAATCCGTAGTCTTCGAGCGCCCAAGGAGCGTGCTCACGGGATGAGCCGCAACCAAAATTATCCCGCGCCAAAAGGATATTTGCCCCTTGGTAACGTGGTTGATTTAAAACAAACTCAGGATTTGGTTTGGTTCCTGCATCGTCTAAGAATCTCCAGTCGTGGAATAGATGAACTCCAAAACCAGAACGTTCAATCTTACGAAGAAATTGTTTAGGAATGATTTGGTCTGTGTCAACGTTCGCCTTATCTAGAATAGCCGCAACGCCGTTTAATGTGGTAAATGCTTTCATGATTAACTCCAATACCTGATGTCTACAAATTTTCCTTCGATTGCCGCTGCTGCTGCCATTGCGGGGCTAACAAGGTGTGTGCGTCCACCCTTCCCCTGTCTTCCTTCGAAGTTACGATTGGAAGTAGAAGCACATCTATCTCCCGGAGATAATACGTCGTCGTTCATAGCAAGACACATAGAACAACCCGGATTTCTCCATTCAAAACCAGCTTCCACAAATATTTTGTCGAGTCCTTCTGCTTCCGCCTGACGTTTTACACGACCAGAGCCTGGAACCACTATTGCTGTCACCTTAGAGGAAACTTTTTTTCCTTTTACGGTGCTTGCGGCAATTCGTAAGTCTTCGATACGAGAGTTTGTGCAAGAGCCGATGAATACTTTATTCAGGGTAATATCTGTTATCTTCTGTCCAGCTTGTAAACCCATATAGGCGAGAGCACCTTCGATGGATTTCTTAACAGTCGGATCGGTCGCAGCCTCTGGGTTAGGTACAACATCTACAACACCAATAACTTGACCCGGAGAAGTTCCCCAAGTGACCATAGGAGGAATGTCTTCTGCTTTTAAAACTACCGTCTTATCAAAAGTAGCCCCTGGGTCAGTAGTATAGGAAGCCCATTTTTTAACAAACAAGTCAAAGTTTTCTTTCGGAGCATGGTCTTTGCCTTTGATGTAATTGAAAGTAGTTTCATCGGGAGCAATAAATCCTGCACGAGCGCCAGCTTCAATCGACATATTGCAAACAGTCATACGACCTTCCATCGACAAAGAGCGAATAGCCTCACCAGTGTATTCGATTACATAACCTGTAGCACCGTCCGTTCCAATTTTTCCAATGATAGCAAGCACGATGTCTTTGGGAGTAACGTGCGGAAGTAATTTACCCTCAACACGAATTTCCATGGTCTTAGGTTTTTGTTGAACCAAAGTCTGAGTGGCTAACACGTGTTCTACTTCACTAGTTCCAATTCCAAAGGCTAATGCCCCGAATGCGCCATGAGTAGAAGTATGAGAATCCCCACATACAATGGTCATACCCGGATGAGTAAGCCCAAGTTCAGGAGCGATAACATGGATTATCCCCTGATCTGGATTGGTGAGATCGTAAAGAGTAATATGATTTTCTTTGCAGTTTTTAATGAGAGTCTTCATTTGAATCGCAGAAATCGGATCTGCAAAATCCATATCCCGACTGCGGGTGGACACATTATGATCCATAGTCGCAAACGTCGCTTCTGGACGGCGAACCTTGCGATTGGTAAGGCGCAGAGACTCAAACGCCTGCGGACTCGTCACCTCGTGGATGAGGTGCCTATCAATATAAATAATAGAAGACCCACTGTTTTCTGTAACCAGATGGTCATCCCAAATTTTCTCAAACATTGTTTTCATAATTCCAATTTTTCAGCCATAACGCAAAGGTAAATCTGAATTTTTTCCCAAGATTTGGGCGTTGCGGCGACCTTCTCCGAGTAGGGGTTGAATATATTCAACCCCTACATTGCACAACCGCCGCCGCGCTCTCACTCCGGTCATGTTTTTTCCACACTTCGATACAATGCTAAGAAGCATTTACTCAGTGACCGAAAAAACATGACCCCGTTCGATCGCTAACGCATAGAACTCAGGTAGACTAAAAAGGAATTGTATTTTCTTCTTGGATGTAAATGATATAAAATATGAATTCTGCAATCATTCAAACAGTTTCTGAATTAAAAGAAAAATACATGCATAAAGGTTTTATTATTCTTGGAGTATTTGGATCGTATGCTAGGAATGAAGAAAAGGAAGATAGTGACATTGACATTTTATATGTTTTGAATTCTGAGTTTAAAGATCGAGGATTCAAGAAAGTTTATAAATTGGGGCTAATCAAAGAAAGCCTACAACAAGAACTGGGCAAATCGGTAGACATTATTAATCGCGATTTTTTAGGGGATATTGGCAAACGCTATATTTTAAAGGATGCAATTTATGTTAAATGATTCCGATAAAGCAAAGCTTGAATTTATATTTAAGATGATTTCCAGCATTGAAATCATTATTGAAAGACATAAAGGCATTGACCAGACGATAGAAGATTTGGAAGGGCAAAATGCAATTCTTATATGTGTTCTACAAATTGGAGAAACTTTAAATAAATTAGAAAATGCTGAATTAAGAACAAGCTTACCTGTTAAATAATCCTATGGCTTAAGAAATTTAATTGCTCATCATTAGGACAGTGTTGATCTTAGTATTATTTCTGAAATTTTAGAGTATGATATTCCTGATTTAAAATTAGCAATTCAAAAATATTTGTAACTTTATCTGTGAACGAAAGAGATATTCAGCGGATAATAGCCAGTATTTAATAAAAGAATGACAAGAGAATTTATAATTGATGAAACAAAAAAAATAGGCAAAACTTTTTATTCGAATGGGAATAGAAAATTAGAGGCAGTTGAGCAATTATTACTTACGTATCTGGAATCAAATCCGAATGATATTGAAATATTAATTCGAACTGCCTTTCTAGAATATCAAACTCCATGGTTAGATTATATAAGGAGCGGTGAATATTTAGAAAGAGTTTTAGAATTAGAACCTTTTAATGTAGATGCACTTTTGTTAGCCGCTGATATTATATATACCTGTGTTCCATATGAAGATACAGGAATAAATAGCGAATTGCTGCAACTAAAAGGATTAGAACCTGAAAAACAATCAATGGTTTACCTCGCATTGGCTAGGTTAAATGAAAAATCTAAAGAAGAGTTTTTAGTAGCGTCTGTGAAATCATACGATCATCATTTTTGGAATAAATGCAAACTCGGAGAATTGTATTTATCGCAAGGTAAAATTAAAGAGGCAAAAATTCTAATTGAATCGGCATTAGAAAATGTAAAAATATATGATAAGGATGTATTTAAAGAAGATCCATATAATGTTCGGATTTATTTTAATGAGATATATAAAGGTATATGGTTGAATGAATTTACGTATAATAGAAAGAAGGAGTTTTTACTAAAAATCACTTGACCATATAACGCGCACACATAGTATGTGCAGTGAGGTTCACTATGAAAAATATTACACTTTCTATGGATGACGATACGCTCAAGCTGGGAAGAGAGTATGCAAGACGGCATAATATTTCATTCAACGTTCTTGTCAGACGATTGATTGAACAAACAGTAAAGACTTCGTCAACACAATGGTTGAGTGATACCTTTGCCTTGATGGACAAAACGAAAGTTTCCTCAAAGAATCAAAAATGGAAAAGGGAAGACTTATACCGTGTCTAAGATTTTTATTGATACAAATCTTCTCGTTTATACTGTCGATAGAAATAATAAAGGGAAACTTTCTCATGCAAGAAAACTTTTAGAAAATGTGATTGCGAATGACATACCCGTTATTTCAACGCAAGTTCTACAGGAATTTTACAGCGCGACAACTACTAAATTAAAACTCGATAAGATTATCGCAAAAAATATCATTCATAATTTTCGAAATATGGAAATAGTGCAAGTTGATCTTGGAATTATCGAACAAGGAATAGACATTAGTATTTTATCTCAAATTTCTTTTTGGGATGGTTTGATTATAGCCGCTGCAGAACATGCTAATTGCAGTATGATTTATTCTGAAGATTTGAATGACAGTCAAACCATTCGTGGGATTAAAATAGTAAACCCATTTAAAAAATAAAAGACTGGCTGATAACAAACCAAGTTCGGAAAACAAATTCCGAAATGCTCTTGACCAATTTACCGCCCAAAATCAAATCCAATACAAAAGGAATCCCTAAATTATCTATTTACAAATATTATCCAAATAAAAATATAATCCCTGTACGAATCGTGGATAAACGACTGTTTTTGGCGGGATTAGATTTGGAAAGAACAATAAGAAACACTGGAAAATATAGAACTAAATATGAATTTTGAATCAATACAAGAAGGTTCTCAAATTGAGTATAGCTATCAAATAGATAGAAATGTATATGAAAGTTTTTTAAATGCATTTCAAGACACAAGCCCGATTCATATTAGTGATGAATATGCGGTAAAACAAGGCTTCCCAGAAAAAGTCATGCATGGAAATATTCTAAATGGATTTATCTCTCATTTTGTAGGAGTAGTTTTTCCCGGGGAAAAATCTCTTTTGCAATCTGTAAATATCCAATACAAAAATCCTTCTTTTCTAAATGACTCCATAAAAATCATCGCAACCATTTCGCAAGTAGTAGAATCGGTAAGAGTAATCATAATGGAACTCGAACTAATCAATCTAACACAAAACAAAACAGCGGCAACCGCCAAAGTGCAAGTGGGAGTAAGAGAGTGAAGATTTTTATCACCGGTGGTAGTAGTGGAATTGGAGCGGCTATTGTAGATTTGCTCTCCAAGGATGGGCATGAAGTTACCTTCACTTATTTCAAAAATAAAAATTCTCATTCCGATTTAAAAAATTGCAAAGGTTTATTCTTTGATTTGAATTCAGAAGATTCTCTAAAAGAAATCACCGAACATATTAAAACTTCGGAATATGATGCGTTAGTGAATAACCTATGCACAGTCCCAGCAAGAGAAAAATTTCTAAAAATGCAACCTAGTGATTTTATGGATTATATTTTAATTAACCTAAAATCTGCTTTGTTGTTATCCCAAGTTTTTTCAGAGTCGCTAAAGAAAAGATCTAACTCAGGTTCTATTGTCAATATTCTAAGTTCGGTAACTTTGGGAATGCCACCAGCAGAAATGTCATCCTACATCACTTTAAAATATGCTCTCTTAGGTTTTACAAAATCCTTAGCGGCAGAACTATCCCGAAATGATATACGGGTAAATGCAGTTTCCCCTTCCATGACCAAAACAGATTTCATTTCCGAAATTGATGAGCGTGCCATTGAAATGATAGAAAATTCCCTTCCAATGAAACGTTTAGCAAAACCAGACGAAGTTTCTGGCATCGTCAAATTCTTATTATCCCCAGAAGCCTCTTATATCAACGGGGCTAATATTCCAGTAACCGGAGGTTCTATATGTTAAAAAATGATCCAAACTATTTGGACTACTTTAAAATTCTAAAAGAAGTTAAGAACATTTCTCCAGAAAAATGTAAAAAGAAAGTCCGCCTTGCGGTTCTCGCTGATTTTGCAAGCCAACAATTTGTTTCCATACTCAGAGTTTTATTTTATAAAAATGGAATAAATGCAGAGATTTATGAAGCTGATTTTGATGCCATCGAATTAGAAGTATACAACCCAGCATCAGAAATGTATTCTTTTGATCCAGAAATTATTTTAATTTTAAATTCTACGCAAAAACTAAAACAACTCTATTATTCCCAAGGCGAAAACAAAACTGGTTTTTTAGAAAATTCTTTGCAAAAAATTACTTCTATTTGGAATACTCTGCTTGGAAAAAAAGATTTTAAAATTATCCAAAGTAGTTTTGTAATTCCAGTTGAAACTATTTTTGGAAACTTTGATTCTAAAGTCCCTACTTCTCTTTACAGTGTAGTCAATTCCATCAATAGCCAGTTATTCCAAAAATCACAAGAATACAAAAATGTATTTATAAACGACTTGGACAAAATTGCTTCTTATCATGGAAGAAAAAATTGGTTCAATGATACTTTATGGTTTCATAGTAAAACTCCCTGTGCGTTGGAATTTCTTCCCTACATCGCACAAAATATTTTAGACATCTACTTGTCATTTGCCGGTAGCACAATCAAATGTGTTGTATTAGATTTAGATAATACACTTTGGGGTGGTGTGATTGGGGATGATGGACTTGATGGAATCGCACTTGGGCATTTAGGCGAAGGGGAAGCTTTTTATGAATTTCAGGAATACATTTTAGAGTTGAAGCATAGAGGGATTATCCTCGCTGTTTGTAGTAAAAATGATTTTGACAACGCAGTAAAACCATTTAGAGAACATCCAGAAATGGTTCTAAAAGAAAAAGACATCGCAGTATTCATTGCCAATTGGAACAATAAAGCGGATAACATTAAACTCATAAAAGAATCTTTGAATATAGGATTTGATGCAATTGCTTTTTTTGATGACAACCCTTACGAAAGAAACTTGGTAAGAGAATTTTTACCCGATGTAATTATTCCCGAATTACCAGAAGATTCTGCCGAGTATGTAAAACATATCTCAGAATTAAATTTATTTGAAACTGCTTTTTTCACAGAGGAAGATAAAAATAGAGCAGAGATGTATCGAGTGGAATTTCAACGAAAGGAATTAGAAAAATCTTTTACGGATATTAGTGCTTATCTGCAATCCTTAGAAATGAAAATTACTTTAGAAAAATTTGATTCCTTTCATATTCCAAGAATTGCCCAATTGCTCCAAAGAAGTAATCAATTTAATTTAACTACAAAAAGATATTCCGAAGCAGAGTGTGAAACTTTTGGAAACACAAAAGAATATCTTCCTCTTTATATTAAGTTAAGAGACAAATATGGGGATTACGGGTTAATATCCGTTGTGGTTTTAAAATTTGATATGGATACTATCTATATTGACTCATGGCTTATGAGTTGCAGGGTTCTAGCACGCGGGGTAGAACAATATGCGATGAATTATATTTTTGAATATGCTAAATCGAATGATTATAAAACTGTTGTAGGGGAATATATTCCAACTTCCAAAAACAATATGGTGAAGGATTTTTATGAAAAGTTTGAATTTACCAAAGTGGAAGAAAATGAAAATAAAACGATTTGGAAAAAACAAGTAACCGACTATAACAAAAAAGAAGTATTTTTAGAAAAGGAATAACGTATGACAAGAGAAACAATCATAGAAGAATTAACCCAAATTTTTAGAGACTTATTTGATAATGATAAAATCACTTTGTTCGATGAAATGACTGCCAAAGATGTTAAAGGTTGGGATTCACTCAATCATATCAACCTAATTGTTGCAACAGAGAAAAAATTTAAAATTAAATTTACCACAAAAGAAATTCAAAACTTACCAAATGTCGGAAAATATCTAGACTTAGTGCAAAAGAAACTTAGCTAATGGCATTTAATTCTCTTGAATATTTAGGTTTTTTACTCGGAAGTGTTGGGGTATACTATGTTTTACCCGGCTTCCTGCGAAAGTATATATTACTACTAGTCTCGCTCAGCTTTTATTTATATTTTAGCCTGCCCTTTACCGGATTATTACTTTTATCCGCAACTTCCACTTTTTTATTAGCCCAAAAAATCCATGAATTTAAAGAAGAGGAATCTTCTCAAGTAAAATACCTTTACATCGGTTTAACGCTATTAACCCTAATCCTAGTTTTCTTTAAATATTTTCAATTACTAAATCGAGTCGCGATTGATTTATTTTTTTCTGTGGATAATAAACCCTTGCCGCTCTTTTCTTCTATCATTGCACCCCTTGGAATTTCTTATTATACTTTTAAACTAATTAGTTATATCGTAGATTGTTACTGGGAGAAAATAGAAGTCGAAAAAGATTTTATCAATTTTTTACTTTACGTCAGTTTTTTTCCACAAATCTTAAGTGGTCCGATTCAGCGTGCAGGAAGTTTCCTATCCCAAATAAAAGAAAATAATCCAATCCTAATAGCAAACTCCCTCGAAATAGGATTCAAATTAATTTTATGGGGACTATTTAAAAAATTAGTCATCGCAGACCGCATAGGAATGTTTGTAGACCAAATTTATAAATCACCAGAAACTTTTCCGGGTAATTATGTTTTGCTTGCAGGATATTTTTATACCATACAACTCTATACCGATTTTTCTGGCATAACTGATATTGCCATTGGAAGTGCGAGTCTTTTCGGAATTAAAACTCCTCAGAATTTTCGTTTTCCTTTTTATGCCAGTAATATTCAGGAGTTTTGGAGTAGAT
The DNA here is from genome assembly GCA_017996175.1 of Leptospiraceae bacterium. GTDB lineage: Bacteria > Spirochaetota > Leptospiria > Leptospirales > Leptospiraceae > UBA2033. The sequence goes on along the minus strand of JAGOHK010000169.1, from coordinate 542 downwards.
GGCATATAACGCTTACAAACTGGCTTAGAGATTATATATTTACTCCACTTAGAATGAATTTTAGATCTCTCGGAAATATCGGGATGGTTCTTAGTATTGGAATTAATATGATTCTAATTGGAACCTGGCATGGGGCAAATTATACATTCATCGTATTTGGAATGATTCATGCGATTTATATGGTTACTTCCTATTATACTCTCGAATTTAGAAATTCAATCTATAAAAAATTGAGATTCCCCGAGTTCCTTAGAAAATTAATAGGAGCTATTTTACTTTTTCAATTTATTTCTTTTTCTATGATTTTTATTCGTGCGGAAAATATAGAAAAGGCTGTACTATTTTTAAAAAGCCTATTCTCAAATAGTAACCTAGGTGTTGAACATATATTAATTCCTCTTTATTTAAAAAGCGCATTTCTAATGATAATTCTTTTTTTACTCATTGAAAGAATTTCACAAAAAGTATTTCTTTATTCTTGGATGTATGAGGACGTTGCGGATAATATCGAAAATTCGCAAACTCCGAGTATGAATCAGACT
>JAGOHK010000168.1 GCA_017996175.1 Leptospiraceae bacterium | reverse complement strand
TTTGTAACAGTCTTATTCAAAAAATTTGTCCTTATAAATTTAGAATCTATCGACAATAAAAAAGGATTGTTTTGAATCCATAATCTTATTTATATTGTTTAGATACTCACTAAATATATGCCAATAGATACAAGTAAAGTAAATCAAAAAATATCCGTTCCGACAGGACAAGTTATATTTGAAGAGGGAGCTTCCGCAAACTCCTTAAATATAATTCATGAAGGTGCATTTTTACTAGAAAAGAAGATTAATGGTGTTAATGTTCCCCTTCTTCAAATTGCCGGAAAGAATTTAACCCCTGGAATAGTTAGCCTCTTTACTACAGGTCGTTATCCTTGCACCATTAAGACTGTCCAAGATTCGATTATCTCAACGTACCAAGTAAACAACTCTACCATAAAAAAAACAATTCAGGGTAAAGTTTCTATTGGAATTATGACAGCTCGGACACTGCTTCGAGAGATCATAGAGATTTTAAAAAAAGCAAATTCGTTAAAATCTTTGAATTCCAAAGTTTCTAAATTAAGCGACAACTTATCGTTAGCCTATTTTTTATTAGAGCCCACAGTATTTCCGGGAGTTGATCCCACCTCTTACGTTTATAATCCTGAATTAGAAATGCAATCTGATCCGATTCTAAGGCTAACAAGGGAAAATCTAAGTAATTTTATTGAGAGTGGTGGGTTATTGCCAGATGCCGCGAGCCTTGCCTTTATAAACGACGACCACCATGAACTTTTAAAAAAAGAATATTTAGAAGAAGTAGATTTGGATGATACAGAGTTTTTATTCATTCGAAAAATTCTTTCTCTCGATCCAACAATTAATACTCCTCTTTTTGAAGCGGATGTATCAATCATCATTCATATTTGTGAAAAACTGTCTGAAGTATATACAAAACTTTTAGAAATTTTACAAGAAGAAATCACTTCAGTTGTGGATAACTTCAATTTGCTGTGTGGTAAGGATAATAGCCTTCTGGAAAAATACTACATTATGCTTGATGTAATGGAGACTGGTATTAGTGACCAAAAACCAGAAGTATTAATTCCTATCACAGAAACATTCCACGACCATGTAGGTCGTTATTTACAAACCTATAGAAATATTTTCTTCAAAGAATTTCAAGGAATTTCACAGAATTTAAATGACTTCAGACAGAAATCCCAAAAATTACAATCCAATTTAAAACCACAAGATGATATTCTTGATATTCTTGCGGATAATTCTAATCAGCCGATTCGAACTGGTTTAGATATGGATGCTATGAAGAAAGAAATGGAAAATTCAGGAAGTAAGATTTTAAATTTTGTTAAACTTCCGCCAGAACAAGTGAAAGAATTTTCCTCATTATTATTAAAGCTAAAGACAATGTCAAACCCACTTGATCCAGAAAGTGATGCCCGCAAAATTCGAAAGAATATTGCTAAGACTTATTGGGAACTTTATGATGCTTGCTTTCAAAAATACCAGGCTAATCAAAGTGTTCCGAAACAAGTTGAAATGATGTTAAATTTCGGTTTCTTTGATGAGACACTTTTAGAGCCCTCACAGTTAGCGTATCTATACACCTATAAAGATGACTCGCAATCTAGGCGCGATATTCCAATTCACAATGGACTTGAATGGCTAACCCAAATTTATAACAAAAAATTCACTACATCGCTCGACGAAATGGGACAAACCTATTTTGATAAAGTAAAACTAGAATCTAAAGAAGTCGTTTATAAGAAAGAGTCAGATATACCTCCAAGTATTGATACAGGTTTAAGTAGATTTAAGTATGAAATGAGCGCAATGTACCAACCAAATGTTCGGTTAACAACAGGTAACCCAGCCACTCATCTTCCTATTTTAACAAAATACCATATTACCATTCCTTTGGATAAATGCGCCGTAACAAAAAAAGTTCTGAGTGATACATTGGAATCTATTTTAAAAACAGACTATACTGCATTCAATAGAGAAATTGTATATAACGATGAACAGAGTGGAATTCGAAAAGAATTTGTTCAAAGAAGTATTATTCCTGATTTCATTTTAGTTCCGTCTCTAGGTGGTAAAGTCATGATGTGGCAGGATTTATCCATATTAAGGGGGAATGGTTCGAAAGAAAGTCGTGGTAGAATTATCCTTCCTCTATTTGCCAATGGTGACATTAGAACTATGATGCTGGAAGCAATTGCCGCATTTCGTTGGGAGCTTTGTAAGAATATTCTCGGTCCTGATTGGAATAATCCAGGTATACCTTCCATTACATCCGAATACATGGACTTCATTCAGTTTTATAAAAAAAGTAAAGATTTATCAATTGAACTAAAAGAAAAAATTGCTACTGAATTCAAACGGTTTAGGACTGATAGAGATAAATTCGTAAATGATTATCTATCTTGGATTAGATACGAAGCGGAAGGAATTCAGAGGCTAAACCGTGTTGTGCGCGGAATTTTTTACAAACATATTCCATTTCACAAAGATATTCGGGACAAAGTATCCAAGTTACCTGCTTATGCCGATATGCACAATCGTTTTACAAATATACGAAACAGGCAATTCAAAGAGTTTGAAAACCGTTATAAAAAATACGCAACCCCTGATGGTAGGTTACCACCTGTTCTCCAAGAGAATTTAGATTTTTATAAAATTTAATTCTACTATTTTTTAAGAGTGATTTAGCCTTAAATGAAATTAGAAAAATACCGTAAAGTTGAAGGTGGCAAAATATCATTAGTCGTCAGAAGGGTTGATGATTTAGATTCGGTTCATACTGCCATCGTATTTCAGTTCCTGAATAAAAAATTGCTACTAGTAGAATTTCATTCTAAAAAAAAAGGAATCGTAAAGTATCATTTCACAAATCATTCCATCACAGGAAACACTTGGGAGTCAGAAGATACGGCACAAAAACTTTCCCATTTGAATTATCATTTCACTGGTTTTGTTTTAAGTGAATCATCAGCAGAACAAACGAATCTAAATATAATCAGTGAAGTAGTTCATGATTTACTTGAGACAAATCTTACAAATATAACTAGGAATTTACTTGAATCAAGGGATCCCACCGAGGAAATTTTAGAATACTTTGGTGAAAAACTTTAAACCTGTTCGATTAAATATGGTTTAGTGTATTCTCTTACAATTTCCACAACAAATCTTCCCCAACTTTTTGGATCTTCATTGATTGGAACTTGTTTGATTTTCGGAAAATAACCTTGCGGCTTATGCACACTATGCGTCAGTTCTAGAGTTCGCAGGTAATTGTCAATTCGTTTGACACGAACGAAATTTATCATTTCATTTTGAATTCTTTCTTTTGGAATATAACCAATAATAATGAGTTTTGGAAATAATGCTTTTTTTAAGTGATTAATAAAATCTGTAAAACTATCCACACGATCAATAAAACCTTCATAAGCCCCACCACCTAAATTCATAATTTGGGTGACAATATCCATAGTAAGTGTGACACCTTCCATGGTAGCCATGTCAGAAATAATGACAATCCCTTCATCCGGTTGAAAAGTTTTAAATATGGTGTCACCTTTGAATTGCCTTCGAAGTAACATAGTGGCAGAAATATCAATTTCAGCTGCCTTAGGTAAAATTATTTTCTGGGAGTTGTCGCGTATATTTTCACGGGTGATAACATAACGTCTTTTTGCCGCATTTTGATTCATGATTCGAAAGGCTTTTACCTTTTCTTCAATTTCACTCAAGGTATTAAAACCAATTTTCAGGATGTTCTCTCTGCTTTTGCGGTTTAGTTCTGTTTCTTCCATTCTTTGTTCTTCTATCGGCTTAAAATTTTAAAGTCGTAATGATTATCTATGAAATTCTTATCTAAATTGAAAAGTAATTTTTACTTCGATTCAAATTTTTTCGTCTTTCCATAGTTAAAAAATTTGTTCGTATTATAATTCTCGTATCCAAATTGCAATATCTTTTTTATTAAATCTAAATAATTACCCATGTTTGACTCAAAACAAATTGGTAAAGAGCTATAATATCTAGACAAACCGGGTGTTAGATTGATTTCAAGGAAAAATGGATTGCCTCTTTTGTCCAATTTCCAATCTAGCCTCGCGTATCCTGAAACTTTCAATTTTTTGCAGATTAGAATAGAGTCACCCTGAATTTTTTTTTCTAATTTTGAATCCATCAAAAAAAAAAGTTTTTCTGGCATTGAATCTTTGGATTTTATTTCTTCACTGTAAATATCTGAGGGGTAAGTTAGTCTTGCAACTTTTGTTGCTTCATAGCAGGGATAATTTCCAAATATGCCTAGAGTTAGATCATCTCCTGCTAAATATTCTTCGAATAAAACAGAATCAAATTCTTGTAAAAGATTTGGTAAATGAGTTTCTAAGTCTCTATAACTTCGAATGATACTAGATTCATTTATTCCTAAACTTGACCCCTCTCCATTTGGTTTCATAAACAAAGGATAATACATATTAGTCGGTATTTGAGAAATGTTTTCAATGAGAAATGAATGTTTAGTTGGAACTCCTAATCCTTTTACTATTTGCTTTAACAAGTTTTTATCTAAAGAAATTCCCTGCGAGTATGCATCAGAACCAGTATAAGCAATACCAAAAAATTCCCCCAGTGCTGGTATATAACTTTCGCGGTTACGTGACCCATATCCCTCCACCAAGTTAAAAAGAATTGGACTATCTACATTAGAATTATCTAATATAGATTTAATACAATCTATGACTACTAGTTTAGAATTATGTGGTTCAACAATAATACAATCGTAACCAAGGGAAAAAATAGTTTTTTGTAAAAAATCAATACTCTTTTGACTTTCCCATTCTTGAATATCTCTTTTATTCAAAAAAGGTGCTGATTCATAAATATCAGCAAATACAATTACTTTATACATTGTGTACGGACTTAACTTGATCTTTCACTTGTTCCCAGAGATCCTTGTTGACTTCTTCATACGAATCATCGTATTTGGATTGAATTGGTTCAGGGCTAACATGGTATGTACCTCTCAGGGCTGAACGAAATAAATGTTGCCTTGATTCTTTGTGAAATCCTAGATACCACTTTGGAGTCATTGTAATTTTTCCTCCACCGCCAGGTAAATCATTTACAAAATGAGGAATTCCCATACCAGAAATTTTTCCTCTCATGTATTCAATAATTTCATAACCCTTAGCTAGCGGAGTTCTAAAATCGCGAGACCCGGGGATGATTTCAGGGTCATACATGTAGTATGCTCTTACCCGCATTTCAAGTAACTTTCTATGTAGTGCTAACATCTTTTTACCGGAATCGTTGATTCCGGCTAATATTACGCACTGGTTACCTACACTTACTCCAGCTTTAATTAATTTTAAAATTGCATTCTTTGATTCAGGTGTACATTCCTTTTCATGATTAAAATGTGTATTACAAAAGATGGAAAGATTATCGTTATTATGCGCTTCAATGATTTTACAAAGTTCATCCGTTATGCGCATAGGTAGTGTAACTAAATTTCTAGTTCCAATTCTGCAAATTTTTATACTTGGAATTTTTTCTAGGTTCTCTAAAATATAATCAATTCGGGAATCACTTAAATTTAATGGATCGCCGCCAGAAATAACGACATCAGATATTTCTGGATGTTCTTTTAAATACTGAAATGCAATATCTAAATCATCCTTATCTACTCTTTCTTCATTGAAAGAAACTTTTCTTCCCCTCATACAATGTCTACAATATACAGAGCATTCTTGGTTCGAAAAAAGAAGTACCCTATCATCATACATTCTTGTAAGCCCTTTTACTGGTGACAATCTCTCTTCGTGTAGAGGATCTGGAGATTCTTCCGGCGAAATAATAGTTTCCCCAATTCCGGGAATGATGGTTTTTCGAATTGGGCAATTTACATCTATAGGATCAGCCAAAAACGCATAATAGGGAGTAGCCCCAATATTTAAACGAATCGATTCTTCAATTCCTTTTTTCTCCTCATCTGAAAGGAGAAAAAATTTGTGTAAGTCTTCTTGCTTAATTCGATTCTGTAATTGAAATTTCCAGCTTTCCCAATTTGGATTTTCATACAATTTCTTACGAAATTCTAAAACTCGATCTAACTCAATCTTCTGATTCATTTTTAATTTGTATTTCTTCAGCCCAATCCGAGAGAATCCTTATCTCGTCAGGAGTTAGAATTGCACCAGAGTGAAATAAAGTATAAGAATATAAAGGCATTTCTTTTTCTTTAATCTCTTCTATAATTTCTTTTGCCTTAGTAGATTTTTTAGAATTAGAATATAACTCCCAATTGGAAAAATTTAATTCCTCCCTTCCCTCTTCTATATGATGAGCTAATAGAATAGAGATAGGAAATATATAGGAATAAATTGGATAGATTGTTTCATTAGAATGACAATCATAACAAGATTTTTTCAGAATAGCTTTTACGTCGTCAGGTGCAAATAGGTCATTTTCGATTTTCGGATTATCACGGTTAACGGGAATTAATTGCAACAGTAAAAAAATACCAATCACAGTATAAATGATTTTTTTTTTCATGGTCTACTTAAGCTCAATTCTATTTAGCTCATTCATTTCAATTTTCCATTTGAGTCTAACTTGATTGAAAAGTTCTACGATTTTGGGATTATTTACATTCCTTTTATCTTGTAGCAATTTAGAATTATCCCAATCTGGAACTTTAATAAGGTCAGATAAAGATATACTCGCTCTAAATACTTCAAATTCTTCTGTAATTTCTTTCTTAACCTCAGGCTCTTTAACATAATACGGTTTAACAAGAGATATCCGCAAACTACTTAGATTTCTTTTTTGTGCAGGCTTAGAATAGATTAGTATGTATTTTACTATATCGAATTGAATTTTCTCAGAATAATTTTCTTCGGAATGAAAAGTATATGCTCTATTTCCGCCATACTCAATCGTAATATCCTGTTTTCCCTCTGCATTTCTTTCGGATTTAAAACTCTTGAGAGAATCTGCAAACAAAATTTTTGCGATTCCATAAAGTGCTTCTTCATCTGAAATACTTTGATTCTGTGTAAATTTTTCTACATCCATATATTTATCTTCCTTTTTGCAAAAGGAAAAAAATACAAAAAAACAAATAATAAAAATTAAACAATAAGTATTAAGTAATTTAGTTAAATTCATAGTTTACTGCAAATAAAAATTGCCTCAATTCGAATATTCTTAAAGAAAATCTATTTCTTTTTTTCTGTGTAATCATCCTTTTTGAGAAGCTTATCTTTCTTATCCTCTTTCACTTCATTGTTCTTTGCTTCCACTTCCTTTTTTAGAAACCCGCAAGAGGTTACATAATCTTTGCCAGAAGATGAGTTGGTTGCGATTGGATTAAACTTAATTGTCTTCTTTTCGATTCGTTTGAATTGATTCGATTCCATTCCGTAGGCTAAATCAGCAAATCGCAGTAGATGGCAATTTTTTAAAGTTCTATATTCTGTAGATACAGATTCCTTTTTGTATTTGTTTGCTTGTTTTTCTTGTGACTCATAGCACATTGCAAGTAATTTATGTGGCTCTGCTTCTTTTTCATACTGCTCACCAAGTGCAATGTACATTTCTAAAACTTCGCTGGATTGGTTGTAGTTTTTTAATCTAAATTGGTGTTTGATGTATTCTCGATAAATACTAGCTTTTAAATCTATAAATACAGGAGAAGTAATTGCATCTGGATTTTCAATTTTATCTAGAGCATTCATCGCCTTAACAAGCTCAATGACAGACTTCTTACGACCTTCGAGAGACATACGTTTGAATTCTTTTTCCATGGTACTGTCCCTGGCTTTTTTTTGCCATTCGAACTTGTCTTGCGTATTTGTTTCTTTTTCTTTAGCGAGTAATTCTTTTTTTTCTTTTATCGATTTTTCTGTAGCCTTATAAATTGCAAGGGAGGAATTGAAAAAATCTCTGGCTTCTTCTAGACGAACTTTTGTATTCTCTTCACTTAGATCATCAAAGATTTTTACATCTTGAAATGCCTCTACTTCGTCAGCATCTTTACCCCATGAACCTTCCGCTTTTTTAGGGTCAGAAATAATTAATTCTACTTTATCTTCTTTATTTGTCTCGGCTAACAAAAAAGAAATTGGGCTACAGGTAACTATTAAAACAAATAGGAATGTATGTCTCATTCAGTATATTTCGGTAAAAGGTGAGTTTTACTTAATAGAATTACTGCAATTGGATTTGGATATAGAGGGGGTTTGCCTTGGTTGAATTTATCTATGAATTCTAAAATCGTGTAAATAGTTTTGATAAACACCTTCGTGACCTAAGTGCGTTTCGCGATGAAAAATTCTTAATCGTAAATATTGGGGCGATGCTGGCAATTCTGTCCGTAAATGTTCCGAATCAGTTCGATCTAAGGAAAAGGCAATTAAAATCAAAAAATACCTAGCTATTCCTGTTGATATTGCTTGTGTATTAGGCATATTGCCTGTATTTGTGACGCACTAAAAAAGAAGAATCTGAAAAATACTCATTATTCCTGCCCAAATGTCTTTACGTTGTACTTAAAATTACTGTTTTTCATTTGGTACGATCATTGCAATGATTCTGATATTATTAAAACTTTTTTTCAATTTTAATAAATCCTCTTGTTTATCTGAATTGGGGTTCGGTTGCAAAGCTAAACCCCAATCTTTTTTTTCACAAAATTCTCTTTTCTAGGACTTTTCCCTTGACAGTTAGGGCTATCTAAAAAGAATGTTCAAAAAGGTAATAATATGGCTAGAAAATGTGTTGTAACAGGAAGAGGAACAGCTTTTGGAAATGCTGTATCTCACTCTCATAAAAAAACCAGAAGAGTCTGGAAAGTAAATATCGTTAAAAAAAGCATCTTCTTAGAAGATGAAAATCGTTGGGTTTCTGTAAAAATTTCTACTCGTGCACTTAGAACTCTTCGTAAAAAAGGACTCAAATCCGCAATCAAAGACAACGGTGGTTCTTTAGCAGCACTAGCTCCTAAAAAACATGTTGGCTCTAAGAAGATTGCACCTAAAGCTAAAACAGCAGCTTAATTCCTTAAAGCGTCACTTCGATACAATTCTCGCAGCCGATTCACAGAAAATAAATCTACTCATTTCTAGGATTATTTAACAGTAATCGGCAAGAATTACTCAGTGACCGACCTTTAGCACAATTAAAGATTCTACTTTTGTGCCAAACTCACTTAAAAAACAAGACTCCCTTTTTACAAACGAAATAAACAAACGACTCAAAAAATATTTCGGCGAGGTTTCTTGTCCGCTCACTTATACGAAAGACTATGAACTTTGCATTGCTGTAATTCTATCAGCACAATGTACCGATGAGCGGGTAAATACTGTTACCCCTACTCTCTTTAAAACTTTCACAAGCCTAGAAGCATTTGCCAATGCCGAACTTTCTGAAATTGAAAAACTTATTTTCTCAACGGGATTTTACAAAAATAAAGCAAAGTCGATCAAAGGATTTGCCAACTTACTTTTAACCGAATACA
>JAGOHK010000232.1 GCA_017996175.1 Leptospiraceae bacterium | reverse complement strand
ATTGGCTTATCAGGAAGTAAACTATGCAGAAAAGTGGAGGGTAATAATGAAAAGACTCTATTTTACTAAATTGATTTTAGTCTTTTTTCTTTTGGCTTGCAATGAAAACAAACAGGAAAATCGAAACTTTGAAGTTGCAATTGAGAAAATAAAAAAAGAAAATTTAGACCAAATAAGTAGACCTAAAGAAAATCTTCCCTATCTCGCTCATAAAAACTTAGATTCAGTTTGGGAAGAAGAAAATCCAGATATTATAAAAATTCCTAGTTTTTCTTTGCAAAATCAAGCCGGTCAGAAAGTTGGGCAAGAAAAATTAAAGGGGAAAATTACGATTAGCTGCTTCTTCTATACGAAATGCAGCGGTATTTGTCCGAGGGTAATGCAAAATATGAAAAGAATCAAAGCTGAATTTGAAAATGACCGCGAGATTTATTTTTTATCTTTTTCGGTCACGCCTGATATTGATACAGCAGAAGTTTTAAAAAAATACATTCAGTTCACAGGATTTGGTAAGGTAAACTGGGATTTAGTCACAGGAGATAAAACAGAAATTTATAAACTCGCTAGAAATACATTTTACGCAGATACAAATACTGGCGAAACAAAATCTAAAGATGATTTCATTCACTCCGAACAATTGTATTTGATTGATTCTAATTTAAAACTTAGGGCAATCTATAACGGGAATATAAACGGAGATATAGAGAGAATAATTAAAGATATCCGCAAGCTAAAAAAATTAGGGTAAAAAAAGAATAAAATAAATTTTAGGAGATTAAAGATGAAGATTTTCATTCTTATTTTAAGTTTAATCAATTTCGGATGCAACTTAATAACCGGTAAATCCGAAGATAATAAAAATAATTCGCTGTATGCTTTGGGTGTTTTAGCAGCCAGCAATTCTAGTTCGAGCTGTACAACTAACGCATGTAAAACTACATGCCTCGGAAGTACAATAACCACTACTTCCATTGACTCCGATATGCCTTCTTGGATTTCAAATAATTTCGCTTGTGTTAAGGCTTATAAAACCACGGAAAGTGGTGTGGATTATTATGTATTCGAAACGGAAGATGTTCCTCCGCATAAAAGTCCCTACTGGGGAAGTGCCAGTGCAAATTATGAATCTATGCCAGCGGGTAACACACAATTAATCTCAAGTTTCCTGTCTCAGAGTTATAAATTTAAGATTCCGGTTACACCTACTGTTGCATCCGGTGGATCTGCGACAGCCCCTGGTGTTGCAGCAGGTGTTGCGACTAACGGTGTCGTTTTGTTTTTTGGACAGGCAAGTCCTGGAAATAGTTTAAGCAGTGAACTCAGCACATTTGATTCCGCGCAAGGACATCCAGATGGTGGTTCTAAACGCTACCATTACCATGCGCTCCCAAAGTATATTACAGACTATGAAACAAAATTGATTGGAATCATGTCAGATGGTTATCCGATTTATGGATCTAAAGAGGAAGACGGAACAACTCCTAGCACAACTACCACGACAGGGTCTAACAATCAATATCCGGTACTAAATGCGGATACTTACGGTCACTCTCATGCAACAGCAGATTTTCCTAGTGGTACATTTCATTATCATATAACCAACTGGGATAATACGGTGAATATTCCAAGTATGCCAGTTTTTACTTATGGAACAATTACGATTGGTAATATTACTTATTAGCATAACGTGAATTCAATATAACGGGAGATTACGCACTGTTCTAGAGATTCCCAATATCGCTCAATGCAGTACAATGAAGAGAGATATTTGAAGATTACCACCGATAACAAAACGATAGGTTTTTGGGTTTGTCAGTTCGAGCGAAGCAAAGTCGAGAACTACAAGTGCGAGAGGACAGCATTGGATATCGCTTGGAGATCGTGGCGATAGGCGATAGCGGGTAGAATTTTGGGAGTGACACAGTAAGCTGAACCCGTCGCTAAAAGTAATCACTCTTTTTCTATTCTAAATGCGTTCTCTCTAATCAATTAATCCAGCTTATGACAAATATCAGGAACAACTTTAAATTTACTGATATTAAAAATACATCTAATCTAAAGTAGTGATAAAGAACTATATCCTTGCTATCAGACTGACCTATTCTATTTTGAGAGAGGGTATTAGACTTATTTACACAATCCATTTAAATATAGAGGTTTTTTTAATGTTTAAAAATATGAGTATCAAAAATAAATTGGTGTCGCTCTTTGCAGGAGTAATTCTTTTCTTTGCGGGAGTGATTTTTTATTCCATAAAACAGATGGATTCAGTCGCAGCAGTTGCAGATAAATTGGCAAACGATAGAATTCCAAAAATTATGGCATTGTCTGAAATTTCTAAACAGGTGAATATAATTGCGAGAGCAGCTAGAAATATGTATATCTTCAAAGATAAAAATATGGTCGATGAAGAAAAAAATACAATTCTAAAATCCAGAGAGATTATTGGACAAAAGTTTGATTACTTAAAACCAATTATAAAAAATCCAAAGGGACAAGAAATTTTAAGCGAGGCAATACAGACTCGTAGTGAATTTATAAAAGCGCAAAACGTATTTATTTCTGCTATAGAAAGAGACGACAAAGACGAAGCATACAA
>JAGOHK010000231.1 GCA_017996175.1 Leptospiraceae bacterium | reverse complement strand
CGTTAGTTCTATATTGAGCCTTCTTGTTTCCCAGTTGATTTCGATAAATCGATTCGCTAAGGTGATTACCATGGATAGAATGAATCCGAAGTATGCGTATTGTAAAAATCGAATTCCAGTTTGAAAAAAAATCGTATCAATGATTTCCCAAATTACAACTAAAAGAATTACTAAAATGCTAGATGCCATTGGTATCGAATCTTTAAGTCCTTTTTTAGTTGCACTAATAATGAAATAGAATATATACAAAATCTGGGGGGCAACGAGTATATACCACGAATATAGAATAGTATGAAATAGATTGATTTTAAAAATACTAAACGCTCCAACTGTTAACAAACTAGATACGATTGTGTATTTTATCAAAACAGAAAACTTGCGACTTGGATAAAAATAATCATATAAAAAAAGGATAAAAGACATTACAGCTATAGGTTGTGATATGTAAGCAAAGAATAAGACCGATCTTGTATCATCGAATTTCTCAAATGCAATATTGGAGAAGGATAAAAAATAAATGGAAATAGAAATCGAAAATATACTAAAGTAGAGGTTGTATTTTTTTTCCGTCCATCGAATAAAAAAGAATAGGTGGTACAATCCAAAAAAAATATAAACTGCATTAAAAAGTAATAGAGAGGTTTGTTGGATACTTTCCTGTAACCGCTTCTCATAATCTAAAATGTATCCATCTTTAAATCGAAGACCAGAAAGAGAATTTGGTGCAAGAAAAGAAGTAGGAGAAAAGCCGGCTACATGAATGATTAGGTAGTTATTCTCTTTTAATAGTTGGTATGGAATTGTTATGACCGTATTTCTTACCGTTTTGTATTTTTTAATTTCATTTTTTTCTAATTCAAATTCATCTTTGATTTTTTCACCATTTAAATAAATTTCCCAAGTTTCTCCAATCCCAGAAAATAAAAAAGCGAGTTCTTTTCCTTTATCAATTCTTTCCAGGTTCAGGTGAAAATTGCATTTTAATGTAAATTCATTTATCGAATAAAAAGAAATGGGTATATTAAAAACTGAGTTTAGGATAATCGGAAACTTAGTAGTTTTTTTATATTCCATTTCATCTATAGAATCGTTGGAAACATCCTTCGGACTGAATCCTTGTTTAACATACCAATTTAGTTTTGATAAATCTACGGGTAATAACAACTTTTCATTTGTATCTGCATAAAGATTTGTAAATAGTTGGGGAAGAATAAAAAGGAAATGGAAGATCAGAAAAAAACTACAACTAGACAGTTTACTCATAGTGCAATAGAGTAAGAAAGTTTATTTTAAAAAGCAATTAAAATATTAATAGAATTTACATTTTCAGAGAATGGAGTGTTTTTAGATATTCTAATCTTTCGAGTCCGTATTGTTTTGGATAATGAATTTGGCTCATTTTTCCGAGAACTTCGCTTATAGAACCGTACTCGTATTTTTCCATCCAAGAGACAATTTCCTTTTCAATCACCTTTATTTCTCCAATTCCTTTTCGAAGTAGTATTGAGCATAACATTGTAATACTCGCACCTGCCATGATGAGTTTAATTACATCGGTTGCAGTATATATTCCACTTGTTCCTGCGAGATTACATTTTACTCGCCCATACAAAAGTGCAATCCATCTGAGTGGAAGAAAAATATCTTGGGCGCTCGACAAAGACATCTGTTGTTTGATTCTTAAATTTTCTATATCAATGTCAGGTTGGTAAAAACGATTGAAGAGAACAAGTGCGTTAGCCCCCATCTCATCAAAACGTTTTGCATTATAAGTGAGGTTACTGAAAAAAGGACTTAGTTTTAAGGCTAACGGGATAGTAACCTTAGTTCGAACTTGCCAGAATGTTTCGTAATAGTCTTCTTCCATTTCTCGTCCAGTCGTATTCATATCCGTTGGAACTTCGTATAGATTTAACTCAATTGCATCAGCACCTGCCGCCTGAATAAGACTTGCAATTTCTGTCCAACCTCCCGGAGTACATCCATTCAAACTTGCAATGATTGGAATATTTACAGACTCTTTGACTTTTCGAATATGCTCTAAATACCTTTCTGTGAGTACTCCGAAACTTGTGGCAGGCATATTTTGCTTAGCCTGTATATAGTGTTTTCTTTGAAAGTCCTCTTCTTCTAATTCTTCTTCGAAAAGAGAATATAAAACGATAGCCGAAATGCCTGCATCTTCCATTCTTTTAATAGTATCTAAATCAAAGGAGAGAGTACTTGCAGATGCAACAAGTGGGGTTCTTAGTTCGAACCCCAAATAATTTGTAGTTAAGTTTGTCATTATCCTCTCCTATTTATGAACCTTACTCTAGTCCATGTTTTTTGATGATGTCCGAAGTAGTGTGGCAACTAGCACATTGGCTATCATTTAATTGTTTACCACCTCCGTGGGTTTTATCTAAATTAGCCGTATTTACACTTTTGAACATTAACCCTGTCGTAAAGTCGACTCCATCATGACAAGCCCCGCAAGCAATACGACTTGGTCTTGTTTTCCAGTTGTCTTCGTTCACTGTAGATTTATTTGTTGTATGACAATTGTAACATAACTTAGATTGAGCGAGGGTAATGAATAAGGTAGCTTTGGTCTTAAAGTTGT
>JAGOHK010000045.1 GCA_017996175.1 Leptospiraceae bacterium | reverse complement strand
ACAATTTATTTAAGCAGTACCCTGAAGAAATTCAGTTAGTAGAAAGTAATACTTAGGAGTTTAAAATGGCACATAAAAAAGGTGGCGGTTCATCAAAAAACGGTAGAGACTCAGCGTCGCAAAGACTCGGTCTTAAAAGATCTGGTGGTCAATGGGTAAAGGCTGGTAACATCCTCATGAGACAAAGAGGAACCACTTTCAGAGCTGGAACAAATGTAGGCGTTGGTCGTGACCATACTCTATTTGCTCTTGTAGACGGAATTGTAACTTTTGGATACTTTGACAAAAAAAGACAAAAGATTTCCATCGTTCCTAAAGCAGCTACTGTCGCGGCTTAGTTTTAGGGCGCAGTTCGGCTCCGCTCACTGAGCGGACTCGTTGAATTTTGTTTAAATGGCTGTTCCCTGAGCATTATGTTGCGCCCCTCGGAAGCAGCGTTGAGTTTCGTCGAAGGGAGCTTGGTCCTATTCATTTTCTATTTATAAATTTTAGAATCTCTCTAATAATTTCATAAAAAGACCGTCCTTAACTCCTTTTTTCCTCGCGGAAAAAAATAATACATTGTAAAAATACAGATCAGCTATTTGAGCAAACGGAAGATAAAATAAAAACCCTAATGATACCTAACAACCACAATGGTCATATCGTCGTGTTGTTCAAAACCGTTTGTAAAACTTTGAACTTGTTTTTGGATGTGGTGTAACATTTCACGAGAAGATTGGTTGGGACCGGATTCTAATATGGATTGAAACCGTTCAAAACCAAGTAGATCGTTTCCTTCCCTATTCGCTTCTATAATTCCATCACTAACTAGGATAACCATGTCTCCTTTTTGAATTCCGATTGTGTTTTCTTTATAACCAAATTGAGTTCCTAATCCCTGCCCAAGTGCAAATCCTTTGGCAGAAACGGATTCTACACTTCCATCTTTTCGTTTGATATAAGGTGGAATACACGCGGCATTGACTGTTTTAAGAAACGCATGATTGGTATTAACCCCTACTAACTCTATCATACAAAGTGCACAATTTTGTTTTTGTGGTTTAGTAAAAGGAACGAGCAATGCATCTAAATAAGTCATTCTCTCTGTAAGTTTTAAATTTAACTTCATCGAGTTATCGATATGCGAAAGACAAGTCGCCATAAGAAGCGCCGCCGAGATTCCTTTACCGGAGACATCCCCAACGGCTACTAGGTGTTTACTGATAAGTGTTCGATCATTTTGTATTCCAAAGTAAGTATAAAAATCCCCTCCTACGTTTTTTGCCGATTCACTATAACAAGCTAAGTCTAGGTTTTTCCAATTTGGAGAGTCTTTTGGCAAAAGGTTTTTTTGAATTTCTTGGGCTATTAATAATTCTTTTTGCAGGGCTTCTTTATCATTTCCAGAGACTTTCTTTTTTTGGTTTTGTAAATCTAACCATCTAAGGATTGCTTCGTCTAAATACTTTACCAATTCGGAAACTTTATAATCGGATGCGGCTACTCGAAA
Source organism: Leptospiraceae bacterium (assembly GCA_017996175.1). Taxonomy (GTDB): domain Bacteria; phylum Spirochaetota; class Leptospiria; order Leptospirales; family Leptospiraceae; genus UBA2033. The sequence continues at coordinate 34,573 of JAGOHK010000045.1, read as the reverse complement.
TAAACCTTCTCGATTCACCTCTTCGACTATCGTTTCAATTTTTCCACTGGAAATTAGAATCGTAATTGTATCAGGAAATTTTTTCTTTAGTTGTTTAAAGTATTTGTAAGAACTCTCCTCTTTTCCTTCTTCCCAGAGAAGAATGTTTGAAAATTCCCCACCGAGCTTTAAAGCTTCCTCTGCATTTGTAAATTGATTTATCTCAAACGAATTCTTCGCAGTGCATTTCTGTAATTCTTTTTTTATTTGGTTGGCGGTTACTTTCGATAATCCTACAATGACTATATTTGCTTTCATAAAAAAGACTTCCGTTTAATTGCTATTAATCTCAAAATGCTAAACCTGCTGAAAAGTTAAAGTAACAGTCAAGCGTGTGTAATCCCGAAATCGGCTTGCAGTTACACCTATGAAAAAATTATAACTTTTATCTTTTTGAATTAAATTAGATGACTCATTTTTAGATTCTTTTGCATTCTTTGAATCTAATGCCTTGACTGTTTCCTTACCGACAATTCCATGTAATGCTAGGAGAAGCATCATAAAGAATAAAATTTTAAACGAATTTCTCATATACCGATTTTAAAGAATAAATTCCAAAGCAGAAAATACAATAAACCAGATTTAGTTATAAACCCTATCTCTATATTAAACATCTATATTAACTCAATTCCAAACCATCCGTGTTCATCGGTGGTAATCTTTCAAACAGGTTTCTTCGCAAATAGCATTAAGCCCACAAAGTTCAAAACCACTTTCCCGTCTTGGTTTAAGAGATCGTTACTTGCTTTGATTAATCCCAAGTTACCACGAAATGGTTTTTTTTCGAGAATGGTAAATAATCCAGTGAGAGTGTCGTTTGGGAAAACAGGTTTTTTCCAACGAAGTTCGTCGAGTCCGGGTGAGCCCATTCCAGCCGCTTTTGTCATCATGGTTTCAACGAATAGTTTCATGTAAATAGAATTGGTATGCCAACCACTGGCAATGAGAGAGCCGTAGATAGAAGACTTGGCAGCCTCTTCATCAATATGAAATGGTTGTGGGTCAAATTCTTTTGCGAATCGAATGATTTCTTCTTTTGTAACTTGGTATTTACCCAACTCGAACTTCTGTCCAATTTCTAAATCTTCAAAGTAAAGCATGAAATTAAAATCTTTGAAATGTGACTTTTTGACAAGAATTAAAAAGAAATTCGTCGGGTGTATTAAAATTGTTTTAGGTTTGAAAAGATTATAGGAAAAGAATTTTTTATATTAATTGATTAGCTTTTTCTAATATTCTCAATTTAGCTTTAGTTTTTATTAATTTCCTTTTTCGTTTACCATCAGTTTAAATTTTTTTCTAACTTCTTCAATTCAGAAATTATCAATGAACTCACCTAGGTTTATCTTTGTTCTTCTCATCTCTAAAAAAAACTTTGTGGATATAATCTTGAATAACCTCTGATTCAAACGGTGGTAACTCTTCATAGCGCACTACATAGTCTTTTCCTGTTGCTCTTGCAACTACCCCTGAAATTTTTAAAACCTGACTATTTAATTGAAATTCCACTGTGATTCTATCTCCAATATAAAGAGGACTTCCAACTTGGATGGTCAACCCGCCGGTTCCTAAATCTACCAAATGGCAATTTGTAAGTCGCTGTTTATTCGTATTTAAGTAAAAAGCCCCCGGTGTATTTAAACGCACTCTTGCTTTTTTGCGCTTCTGTTTCTTTGGATCAAAAACCGTAAAAGATTGATTGAATAATTGTCTTGCTTCTGCCATAAAATCCCCCGTGAAAAATTTTCGCTCATTATACCTCTTTTCAAATTTTGTCAATATACTTTTTTATACCAAAAAATAATTTGAAAGGAAACATGAACTCAAACTCAATCTGGAATAACGCAAATTCTATTTTTTTAGAAACCAATCTAATAAAAGAAGAAGATTTTCGGAATATTTTATTTTTAAACCCCGTAGAACTACTGATTGCCTATACTCTCGCAGAGGTGGAGATTGTTTTAAAACGAGTTGAATTTTATACAAACCAAGGATACTATCTTGCCGGTTATATTGGCTATGAAGCTGGCTATTTATTTGAGACTTATTTCAGAAGAATTTATGAAAAGGAAAGATTCAACTTTCCGTTGGTTTGGTTTGGAGTATATAAAAACCCAGTTATACAAAATGCAAGTGCACCGAGCGCATACAATTTTAGTAAGAAGGATTTTAGTATTGAGAAATTATCTTTCGCATTCTCAGAAAAAATTTATAAGAAAAAAATTGAAACTATTCTCGAGCATATACGATGTGGAGAAACGTATCAAGTAAACTTTACATTCCCATTACATTTTACGGTAAATGGAGATTTGCCATCATTTTACAATGCATTAAAGTTCACCCAAAAAGTTTCCTATTCTGCCATAATCAATGATGGAAGTAAAATGCTATTATCCTTTTCGCCGGAACTTTTTTTTAAACGAGAAAAAGACAATATCCTAATGCGTCCCATGAAAGGAACAATCCAAAGAGGAAACTCACGATTAGACGATGAAATAAAAATCAGGGAATTTAAATCAGATAGTAAAATCAAAGCAGAAAATAGTATGATAGTTGATTTAATCCGAAATGATTTAAGCAAAGTTTCGGAAATTGGCTCTGTCAAAGTTGAGAGATTATTAGAAGTCGAAGAATATGAAACTCTTTTTCAAATGACATCTACCGTAAAGTCCAAGCTAAAAAAAAAATTGAGTTACTTTGAGTTGTTCAGAGCAATTTTTCCGGGTGGATCTATCACGGGTGCTCCCAAATTTAAAACCATGCAAATCATTCGCGACCTTGAGTCCTCACAGCGAGGTGTATATACGGGAGCAATAGGATTTATTTCCAAAGATGAATCTATTTTTAATATAGCAATTAGAACAATCGAAATTCAAAACAATGTAGGGAAAATGGGAATCGGAAGTGGAATCGTCTGGGATTCTATTCCCGAAAATGAATACAAAGAATGTCTTCTAAAACAAAGATTTTTACAGAACACAATGCATTTCGAATTAATCGAGAGTATCCTCTTAAAAAATGGAATTTTTTACTTTTTAAATCTTCATTTAATTAGATTGGAATCCTCAGCAAGTTTCTTTGGATTTTTATTCGATAGAGAAAAAATATTGCGTTCACTTGACTTCCTAAAATTAGAATTAGAAAGCGAAAAAAAAATCTCTAGATTTAAAGTACGTCTTCTACTTTCACGCTCTGGCGAAATTCACCTAGAACATTCCAGTATAACAAAAACAAAAAAAGAAGTAGGGAAAATAGCAATTAACCACAAAAAAATTGATTCAGAAAATATCTTTCAAATTCATAAAACAACTAACCGACTGTTTTATACTACAGAATACAAAAAAGCATTGGATAAAAATTTAAAGGATTACGTTTTTTTAAATGAAAAAAATGAAATAGTAGAAACCTCTATTTATAATCTATTTATAAAATCAAATGGAAATTATTTTACACCACCAATTTCATCTGGAGCACTACCCGGTGTTATGCGAGAATATTTAATAAGAAAGGGAAAGATAAAAGAAAAAACTCTCACTATTCCTGACTTAGAATCAGCAGAAAAAATTTATATCTGCAATTCAGTTCGAGGGATAATGAGAGTTATCCTATGAATTCAACTAGATAATCTATCTAGTTGAATTCAGAAACCATTACATTCCTGGAATGGATGGTTTTGCTGGAAGAGCAGGAGCAGATGGTGCAGAGGAAGATGAACTATTTGCAGCAGCGGCACAATCTGCAGCTTTCTTAGAAGCAGCAGCTATTTGTGCTTTCTCATTGTCTGATGCTTTTGCAGCAGCTAAATCTGTTTGTAGAGTTTTCAAATTTGAGCTGTCTTTTGCAAATTCAGCAGATAGGGCAGCCTTTTCTACTTTACTTGCTCCTTTCATTTTGTCTGTTAAGGCACAGAACTTTGTAACAAAGTCTTCGTATGCTTTTATTTGTCCAGCCAAACCAGCATCTGCTGTAGTTGTAGTAGAAGTTGTAGTTTCTGTAGTTGTTGCAGCAGGTTCTGTTTTTGGCTCTTCTTTTTTACCGCAGAAAGAAAGTGTTAAAGCAACCGCAAGTAATAAGCTAATTGTAATTTTTTTGGTCATGAAATTCTCCTAGTTTTTTTGTAGGACTACGTTAAAAGAAAACTCTGTAAAAAAATAGCAAAGAGAAACAAAGAGCTTATTGGTTTTTTCAAATATATAAACGTTAGCAATTCAAATCATATTACTGTAGCATCTAATATATTATTAACCTCAATGTCTCTGCAAGGCATTTTTTACTTTACCCTCTTTTGCAATGTCCTTGGAATAGCAAAAGATTTAATTCAAGAACCTGTCAAGCCTGTTTAATTCTTTCCTTCTAACTTTCGTATCACCTTATAATTAATATAATTTGAAATGATAATTCTACAATAATCCCTTGACTCTTTTGAAGGTAATTCCTCTAGGAAATGATTAAAATCATTCATATAGTGATTTCGTTTCCACTTCCTGAGATTCCCTGGACCGCCATTGTAAGCAATCGAAGCCCATTTTAATGCACCATAAGAATTTAAAAGATCGGCAATAAACTTAGTTCCAAATTTTATAGAAACCTCAGGATCATGCAGAGAATAATTTTCTACTTTTAATTTCTTTGCAATAATTCTTCCCGTTGCAGGCATAACTTGCATTAACCCCCGAGCGTTTGACGGAGAAATAGCATTTTCCCTAAAGAAAGACTCTTGGCGCATAATGGCATACACTATATCCTCATCGACCGAAAACTCTTTTGCACTTTCCCTGACAATATCTAGGTGAGGTCTAGGGTAAAGTCGAGAAGTAATTGATAGTGGTAACAATAAGGGGTCATCTGGGATTTTTAGATTCTTCATCAACTGTCTGGTATAGAATAAAGAAAGATAAGTATTTTTACTAATATCCCCCGCTCCCACATACATCTCGAATCTTTCGTTCTCTGTAAAATTATTTTTAAATGCATACTCATCCAGTAAATAAATAGCACGGTCAAACTCGCCTACTTTTAAATATTCAACTGCTAGCATTAGAGATTTTTGATTTTCTAGTTTTACATGGGCATTCGCCAAACGCGTTCCAAGTTCTGGAGAATCTTTGTAATAAGCAAAACTTAAATTATGCCCCGCCAATGTTTTTGCATAATCTGTATTATTGTGAACAGATAAAAATTTAAAAATAGTTTCTTTGTTTGATGTAGGATTTTCAATAGCGGCTAATGTGCTTATATCACTAGCAAACTCTTCCGAAATAACGGCAGTATAATAAGATCCGGGGCAATAGGAGTAATAGGAATTTAAAATGAACTTTAACTTATCCTTTTCTCCTTTATAACGTAAATATCGTAAATACCAATAGATTAGTCTTCCCTTCACGGGTAAATTAGGAATAGCCTCGATAGCACGATTCCAGTATTCATCAGGCATATAAGAGATGGATCTGGAATTGGAACTTGCTAAAAAGTCAATCATCAAATCATGAGAACGTAAATCATAAGGATTTAATTTTAAATACTCAAGCAAACTTGCAAAATATTTATCATCCATCTTATATTTTCGATAAATTCTAGAATAATTTTTTTGCACTAAAGGAACGATCGAATTTTTTAAATATAAATTTTGTAATTCTAGGGCGCTTCCAAATTCTTTCTTATTAATTAAATCTTCTGCAATACTTGCAAGGAAAGTTTCTTCCTTTTTTAATACACTGCTATTGGTTTTTAAAAATGGTAGTACGTTAAAACCGGTAGTATTTAAAAAGAAAATAGTAAGATTTTTTACTACTTGTTCGTTAGAATAGGACTCTGAATTAGAAAATATTTTTTTATTTGCAATTAGCCGCTGTTCTTTAATCGGAAGTAGATTTACAGAATAGGAAAGTTCTTCTTTGGTTAAAAAAGAAACCAAGTCATCATTCATTTCTTTTAAACCGGAAACTACTTTTTTTCTAACTTGGGAAGATGCTCGTTTATCAAATAAAATAGTGAGATAGTTTTTTTTTGCTTCTTCTTGTTTACCAAGTTTGTTCAGGCTAACAGCATATAGATACCGAATATCTGGTATCAGGGAATATTTTTTTTCTTCTTCGGTTAAGGAATCTATTTTCTTAGTTACCTGATCAAATTCTTTTAGGTCAATATGAATTTTTAATATTTCTTCTAGGGCGCGAATCACTACTGGGTCATTATCTAAGGTATATTTCTGCAAAAAAATAATTTTCTCAGAATCAGTCAGAAGTTTCTGTTTGGTAAACTCACGGTATAACTTCATATAACTCAAACGAACAATCACCCTGGAATCTTTGAGAGGATTACTTAAAAGAAAATTAATCTCAGGTCTTCCCAGTTCTTTGGGATAATTCCCTGTCACAATTCCGTAGAGTAACCTATTTTTAAGACTATTTTTTTCATTGTGCTCTTCATAATAGCGAACCATTGCATAAGCAGCACTATCGTTCGGTAAATTTTCTACATTTAGAGTTCTATGGATTTTACGCCAACTCATGGATTTGATAAGGTAAGTGATTTCATCATTTGCAAAAACATTTTCAATGGAGAAAAATAGGATGAATGAAATTATGGATGTTTTTAGTATGGACATGTATTAAAAATGACAGAAAATAGAAAGTAGAAATGCTGACTATTTGAATTCAATCTATGGCAGAAAAAAAAACTAAAATTATTTGGGAAGAAATTTCCTTTTCCGAACCATCTTTAGACGCAATTAATGTATCTGGAGAAGACAGTGTATTTGTATCGCCACCAGCAGAAATAGAAAGTCCTGAAAAGAGAAGTTTAAAACTGAAAGCTGAGCTTTTGGAAATCAAAAATTCTCTCAAGCAGAGTTTGAGGGACTCGTACGACTTGGAATTTATTCCGGAAAAATACATTGGAACTAATTTACTAGGGGAAATCTTTTTTAAAAAAATCGAAGAAATTACGTTTAAATCAAATTACTTAATTCAACCAGCCTCTGAGAACGATAAAGCTAACATTAGCAAGTTTGAAAAAATTATTGGTCACTTTGAAAAAGAATTCATTGAAGACATAGATTTTTTGGAACTAGTTAGCACCTATTTAATCCAGAGAAATCGCCTAGCAGATTTAGTTTCCATTGCAAATAAATTTCTCTCTAAAGGAATTTTACCGTTAAAATTTCATATATTTTTTATACTAACTGGAATTTATAAAAATGATCTCCGAAATATAGTAATTACCGGCGATGAAAAAATTGTAATTAACCTCCTCTATAAATTCAAATTTTTAGATATTGATAAATCAGAAAAAAATTTTTTATATGATGCAGTGATTTCAGGTGCAAATCCAGACTTAACAGGAATTGTATTTCAACTTTTCAAAAATGAATTAAAAGGAATTAGAAATATTTTTCCTATTTTCAAACTAATTTCAGATAAATTTGAGGCTCTGCCAAAGGAAGAAAAAAGAATTTTTGTAAATTCGTATCAGCAAACATTTAATTACTTTCAGCTTTATTTTTACATGAAAGAAAGCCATTCCCATCTGGAAATCGAGACATGGATTAAAGCGATGAATGTAATGAATGGAAAAGACAGTACCATACTTGAGTTCATTGAAGACCAATTAAAAGATGTTCCGGAAAAAAATAAGCTAATTCAAAAATACACTCTTTTAAAAGAAAAAGAGGCTAGTTACCTATTATCCCCATTTGAAATTTTACTTCTATGTAACTCTACAGTTGCTTTGGAGTTAAAAACTGATATTTCAAATTATTACGAAAAATACCCGATGTCATACGTAGCTAATCGCTCTATGTCTGTAATCTATTTTCAAGAGGCGGATTATAAAAAATTTCTAATCCAAATAGCCAAGTCAGGAAATTTTAAATACCAAATGGAAGTTTTGTATCTAAAAGCAATTTCCTACCGTGAATTAAATTTAGAAAAGGAATCTTCAAAAATATTCCAAGCTCTTCACAATAGATTTCCTGAATCAGAAATTCTGGCTAGTGAAATGGGTTTGGTGGAAAGCTAGATAGTTTTATATATTTACGTTAATAAAGCCAAGTTTTAGATTTCCATGTTGGGATAAAATCATAACGCCAGAAAATTCTTTCCATAATAGAATTTAACCCTTGTAATTCGTAAAATGAAAGTCGAAGTCTAACTCGCCTTTCTTGAGAAGATTTTGCACATCTTGTAAGTCGTCTTTCTTTTTACCGGTTACTCGGACGTAGTCGCCCATGATGGCGGCTTGGACTTTGAGTTTGGAATCTTTGATGATACGAACAATTTCTTTGGTGTGTTCTTTCTCAAGACCTTGTTGGATTTTTACTTTCATTCGCGCCGAATTACCAGTAGCCGCTTCAATCTTGGAATCAAAGTTAAATGCTTTTAGTCCGATTCCACGTTTCGCGAGTTTGTTAATCAAAACGTCGATGACTTGTTTGATTTTGATTTCGTTGTCCGACGTGATGACTAGGTTTTCTTCGTCTACTTTGATTTCTGACTTAGAGCCTTTGAAATCAAAGCGGGTTGTAATTTCTGTCATTGCCTGTGCAACTGCGTTGGAAAGCTCTGCTTTTTCTACTTTAGATACTATATCAAATGATGGATCTTGTGCCATAAAAATTAACCTCTTGTTTGTATTTCATTTTTAACTACTCGCAAAATTTCATCCACAGATGTTTGTCCACTGGTAGAACCCTGCGCCATATCTGTCTTACCCCCGCCTTTTCCACCGAGGTTTGCCATACTAGATTTTAGAATCTGGTTACAATCAAATCCTGCTTCTACTGCTTGCTTATTTGCCATGAGTAACACTGTTTTGCCGCTGTCGGTTTCTAGGATAAAGGAAATAAAAATTTTTTCGGGCTTGTTCTTAATTCTATCTCCTAACTCTTTTAGAACATCTAATTTCAAATCCTTAAAGGATTTAGAAACAAATTGAAGACTACCAATTTTCTCAGCAGCTGCAAATAAGACTTCCGCTTGCGATAAAATAGAATTATTCCCTTCGGACTCCAGACGTTTCTTCTCTTTTGTGAGTAGATTAGTTTTCTCGGAAAGTTCTTTTTCTACGTTTCGCTTTAAGTCTCTGTATTGTTTGACTGTAGCCGCTCCGGTCTTTAAGAAAGCATCTTGCACCTCTTCTGGACTTGGGATTTTGGAGTCGATAAAATTCTTACTGTCTTTGAATACTTCTTTTGCTTTTAGATTAAATTCCTGTGTTTTCTGAGCCAGATTTTGAAATTCTTTCTGGAAAAATTCAATCACAGGAGTTCCACAGACTGCTTCGATTCTACGGTTTCCCGCACCAGGGCTAGATTCTTTTTGGATGTAGAAGTATTTGATATTTCCAGTGTTACTCACATGGGTTCCACCACAAAATTCCACAGAGTACTTATCCATCTGAATCACACGCACGATGTCGCCATACTTTTCTTCAAAGAATGCAACCGCACCTGTCTTCTTTGCGTCTTCTAGAGACAACACCTTAGTAGCCACAGGAACGGAGGACTCAATCGCTTCATTGACTTTCGATTCAATTTGGATAATTTCGTCCTCTGTTAGAGCCGCGTTATGCGAAAAGTCAAAACGCAAGTATTCATCTGAAACAAGAGAAGCTTTCTGTGTGACATGAGTTCCAAGTATTTCTCTTAATGCTCCATTAAGCAAATGAGTTCCTGAGTGATGGTAAGTTAGTAGCTCACGACGATTAGCCTCTACTTCTAAAGTCACCGAGTCCCCTACTTTTAATTCGCCTTGTAAAACAGTTCCGATATGTAGGATAACATCATTTTCCTTCTGAGCGTCTTTTACTTGGAATAGGCTATCGCCTAATTTGATATAGCCGGTATCTCCAATCTGCCCGCCAGACTCACCATAAAAACAAGATTGGTCTAAAACTAAAATTCCTTCTTCGCCTGAGTTTAGCGAATTAGCAGTCTTTGACTCTTTGATGATAAAAAGAATTTTTCCTGTGTCAGTAGTTTTTTCATAGCCGCTAAACTTGGTAGTAGAAAGTTTTTCTCCTATGACTGTAAGGATTTGGGCTTTTTTTCCCTTCCAACTATCGCGAGAAAGTTTTCTATCTTTTTCTAGTTCGTCTTGAAACCCCTTTTCATCAAAATCAAATCCGCGGTCTCTCAGAATTTCTTTTGTCATCTCAGCCGGAAAGCCGTAAGTGCCGTAGAGCTTAAATGTATCAGCACCACTAAAACGTTTTTCTTTTCTTGCCTCGTATTGTTTGGTCATAGAGTCAATGACTCCAAGTCCGAGTTCGAGTGTGTTTAAAAATAAATCTTCTTCCGATTTTACAATTCGGATAATCTCAGACTGACGTTTCGCCAAATCAGGATATTCCTCTTGGTAAATCGAAACAATTTCAGGAATGACTTTGTAGATAAAAGCTTCCTTGATTCCAATTCTTCTAGCAAATAGAGAAGCACGACGAATGAGACGGCGGATAACATACCCACGCCCCGTTTTATCCGGCATCACTCCATCAGAAATCGAAAATGTAATCGCACGCGAATGATCAGTCAATACTCGAAAAGCCATTCTAGATTCTTTGTCGTAAACTTTTCCACTCAGACTTTCAATAAATCCGATAATTCGTCTGAGTTCATCTGTGTCATAGACAGAATCCACATTTTGTAAAAGTAAGGCTACTCGCTCTAAGCCGCTTCCTGTATCAATTCCAGTTTGTTTGAGAGGATTTAATTTTCCAGTTACATCTTGGTCGAATTGGTTAAATACTAAATTCCAGAATTCGAGAAATCTATCGCAACTACAGCCCGGTTTACAGGTATTAGACGTTCCACAATTGGGACCACCTTTTTCTACGCCCCTGTCTAAGTAAAGCTCAGAGCAAGGACCACAAGCACCGGAGTCACCAGCCGGACCCCAGAAATTATCATCTTTCCCAAGTCGCACGATTCTCTCTTTAGGAATTCCTTCTGCGATCCAAAAGTTTTCTGCTTCATCGTCGTCCAAATAAACTGTGATCCAAATTTTCTCTTTTGGAAATTTTAAAACGTTAGTAGAAAAGTCTAGGGCATAGGAAATAGCTTCTTTTTTGAAATAATCTCCAAAGCTAAAATTTCCAAGCATCTCAAAAAAAGTACAATGTCTTTCCGTTCTTCCTACATTTTCTAAATCGGTAGTTCTGAGAGATTTTTGAGAACTAGCCGCTCGTGTGAAGGTTAACTCCACAGCACCAGTAAAATAAGGTTTAAATTGAACCATGCCGGCTGTGGTGAATAGAAGTGTTGGATCTCCAACAGGGATTAAACTAGAAGATGGGACTATCGTATGTCCTTTGGAGCGAAAGTATTCGATGAAACTTTTTCTGATTTCTTTGACTGTTTTGTACATTGCTATTGATTTTCCTATTCTAAATCTATCTCAAACTCTTCCGAGATATTTTGATTCGTGAATGCTTTTTTTATCGTAACTTGTGGATAACCCATTTGGAAAAGTTTTTTCTTTAATTTATAGACTTCGCTTTGCTTTTTTTTATTAATTCGGTTTCTTTCTATTAGCCTCTCACAATTTTCCAACCAGACTGATTCTTCTATTTTAGAAATTTCATCTTCTATTATTTCAGAAGAAATTCCAAACTCGACTAACTCTAATTTGATTCTTTCTTTGCCCCAGTGTTGGTTGTAAATACGAGAACGGATTTTACTTTCCGCAAATCTTACATCGCTAATTAATTTGGAAGAGCGAAGTCTATCAATAAAAAAAGCGGAGTCGCTACTTGCTACCCCGCTTTTTTCTAGATATTCTAAAATTTCTTTCTCAGAGCGATCTCTCGTTCTGAGAAGTTTTAGAATTTTAGAATAAACAATCTCGTCCAAAGAAAGAGATTAACGTTTAGAGAATTGTGTTCCTCTTCTAGCTTTGTGTAGACCGTATTTTTTACGTTCAACCATTCTAGAATCACGAGTTAAGAATCCTTCTTTTTTCAAGATGCTTCTTGACTCTGCACTCTTTAAAGAAAGTGCTCGTGCAATCGCGTGACGAATTGCTTCTACTTGACCAGTTACTCCACCACCATGAACGTTTAAAAGAAGATCATATTTGTCTTTTACATTTAAAATTGTCAAAGGCGCAATCGCAGCGGCTACTTTCGCTTCGCCGGTCTTGATATAATCTTTGATGTCTTTTTTGTTTACTGTGATTTTTCCAGTTCCGTCTGTGAGCTTGAGTCTTGCTACAGAAGTTTTACGTCTGCCAACTGTCCATGTGCCTTTATCTTTTGCCATTGATTGATCCTTTTTATTATAACTCTAGTGCAACAGGTTTCTGTGCTTTTAGATTGTGCTCGCTACCTGCAAATACTCTCAAATTAGAAAGCATTACATCGCCTAATTTGCTTTTTGGTAACATTCCCTTAACGCCTTCCATTAAAATTCTTTCAGGGTTTTCTCTGATTAAATCCTTGAATGGAGTTGCGGTCATCCCTCCAGGGTAAAGGGAGTGATGGTAATACATTTTTTGGTCTTTTTTACGACCTGTTACTTCAATTTTAGAAGCATTGATAATGATGATATTGTCTCCACAATCTTGGTTGGGAGTGAAAGTTGCCTTGTGCTTACCTCTAAGTCTAGTAGCCACTGCAGAACAAAGTCTGCCTAAAGTTTTTCCTTGGGCATCAACTACAAACCATGACTTCTTAGTTTCCTCTTTTTTCAAGGAAGGGGTTCTATGTACTGGTGATATGATTGGCATTGTAAAAATAATCCTCTATTTGTCATAATTTTGGATGTATTTTTTTATGCAAGATTTTTTAATGATTTAGCGGTGAAAATAGGATCAACGATCAAAATACAAAAAGGAAATCACATTGCTAAACCAAGATCAATTGAACCAAAAACTCGTCTATCTATCAGAATACCAGCTTTTGAATCTAGAAAATGTTCTTTTAAGTTTAGAGACAACTTTTCGCTATAAGATTTTATTACTGTCTCCACCGAGACGGATAGTTGTAAAGGACGAAATTGAAATTCCTGTTCGTTTTAAAATGGAACTAGAATTCGAGAAAGGATTAAAAATTCATCTTTCTTTAAGTGAATCTAATCAGCGCGACTTTTTATACTACAAACAAAAGTTCAAACTTACTTTTTTCTATTCAGAGAAGGAAGAAGAGATTGTAAATAAATTTCTACCTGCCTTAATCACAGAATTAGATAATTCCATTCCTGCAAAATTCTCCTCGATGGATCATCTGCGATTTTTTTTAAAAGACCCCTACTCGCTTCGACTATTTTCTCTCCCAGAAAATTTACTTCTCAGCGCCTGGAATGCAGTTTTTAAATTATTTCGCGGGTATGAATTTAAAGGAGAAGTTTCTCTCTTAGATGATAGCCATACACCTGAAAAAGTTAGAATTGAAGTAGCGGATAAAGTCTACAAATATGCAAACGTAAATATATTTCAAATCTTTGAAAAGGAAAAAATAGTTTTTGCGTTAGGTATTATCAAAGAAATGAGTTTTGATGGACATGTATTCTATTCTCTTACAGCTCTTGTAGAGAACACGCAGTCCAATTTTATTCAAGAGAAATTTGATTTAGAATTTGAAAAACTTCTTTATGAAGATTCCGAAATTAAAGGTGGAAAATTTACTGGAGACCAAAAGATTATAAAATTAACTTCCAAATTTTCCCTAGACGATCTAGTGCTCGAAGATAGCATAAAGGAAAATATCAAGAGGGAAATTTTTGATTTTTTTAAAATGCGAGAAATTTATGCCAAGGCAAATCTCCCTTTCAAACGTGGGGTTGCCCTCTACGGTCCTCCAGGTACAGGCAAAACAATGTTAGCCAAGATCATAGCGAGCCAAATGTCCGAAACCGTTATCTGGGTAAAAGCGGGTGATATGCATAATCCTTCAGACATTGATAGAATCTTTCGATTTGCAAGACTTGGCAGACCAAGTGTAATTATTTTAGAAGATATTGATTTTTATATTACAGATAGAGAAGTAAGTGACGGGAATAAATTTAATGTGGCTACACTCATGGGACACCTAGATGGTCTCGAGGAAAATGATGGTATCCTCACAATTATTACAACCAATCGAATTGAAACCATAGAAAAGGCAATCATTGACAGACCAGGGCGCATTGATGCAAAGATTTTTATGGGAGAGTTAGGTCGTGGTCTGATTGCAAAATTAGTAGAAAGTAAACTAGATAAATTTCAGAAAGAATTTACCAATATAAAAAATATCATCCCTGAAAACACTGTAATGACAGGCTCGATGGCAGTGGAACTTTCCAGTATGATTATTAAATTTGCAATCCGAGATTCTCAAAATCAAGATATTATAATCAAAGAAGACCACGTAAAAAAAGGCGTAAAGGAAATCTATAGATTAGAAAATAAAAAGAAAGCTGGATTTGATTAAGGAGTATCTCAAATTTAACTTAAATAAAAGATTGTAATACATTGTATGAGAATTTTAATAAAACCTAATTCAAAAGAGAGGTATAAGTTATGAGCAAGGCTAATAACAATAAAAAGAAGTTATCAACAAAAGAATCGGAAGAACTACTCAAAACATTGAAAGCCCGTTTTGAGAAAAATAAAAAACGTCATAAAGATTTAGATTGGGCTAAAGTCCAAACAAAGTTAGAGGCTAATACGGATAAACTCTGGTCGCTGAATGAAATGGAAAAAACTGGCGGAGAACCGGATGTAGTTGGTTTTGATAAAAAGACGGGCGAATACCTATTTTATGATTGTTCACCAGAAAGTCCTAAAGACCGAAGAAGTCTTTGTTTTGACAGAGAAGCACTGGATTCAAGGAAAGAAAATAAACCTAAAGATAGCGCAATGGACATGGCTACTGCTATGGGTATTGAAATTTTAACAGAAGAAGAATACCGCGAGCTGCAGAAACTTGGAAATTTTGATTTGAAAACATCAAGTTGGATACAAACACCTTCTAATATTAGAAAACTCGGCGGTGCCCTTTTTTGTGATCGTCGTTACGACACAGTCTTCCTGTATCATAACGGCGCAGAATCTTATTATGCCGCTCGGGGCTTTCGTGGTTCCGTAAGAATATAATTAGTTATCTAGCCAAGCCCTACAATAACGAAACCACAAACAACAGATAAAAGCATCAAGATAAACGATATTATGTGAATTATAAGAATTAGCTTTTCTACTTTCGTTCGGGCTATCATTATTATGCCGGTAGCCAGTTGAATTAGAATCATTAACCCCATGATGCCAACTGGAATCCAGATTACACTCATAGTATCCCTTGAAAAATAACCGAATGAAATAAATCCATAGCCGAAACTGAGCCACGTATAAAAAAATAGATGAAACCCAAGTTTCACTTTACTGTAAGGTTTTCCCGCTCTACTCAAAAAAAATCCAAACACTGCACTTATGGAAATTAAAACTCCTTCTACAAGGAAAGGGATTTGTTCTTCATTCATAAATAAATTTCTCCAGATAATATTTTTTTCACACTACACTACGCTACAACGAATTGCATTATTAAAAAATTTCTAATTTATTCACTTGGGGCAATCCAATCTATTTTTAATTAAATAATTGGTATCTTCAAGTATTGCTTTCATACAAAAAAGGGGCAAGTAAAAACCTGGCTTCAAAGTAGGCTAGTACAATCACGTATATTCCCTCGAATCCAAGGTGTAAAGAACCAAAGATAGAAAAATTACTGTAATGATTCCAGACTTGCGTAAAACAATGTCCCGCCCAAATACAATTTGCTAATATTAAAACGGTGATTTTTTCATTTAACACTAAGTTGCCTCTAGTAAATTGGTAGAGTATAAATCCCGAATAAGAGCCATAAAGGAGATTGGTAAATCCAATAAATAGAGTTTGTTCCCTACTCCAATTGTACCAAGCTGAAAAATAGGAATACAATAAAAGAACAAAAATTCCAGCAATGAGTCCCGAAAGAGAATCTATGAGTAAAATTATTTTTTGGAGTTTCATAAGAGCATTTAACTCACCTTAACTAAAACTTTTCCAGTGGAATGTCCTTCAGCCACATATCGCATCGCGGATTCTACATTTTCTAAGTTATATGTTTTTTCAATCACTGGTTTTATTTTCTTTGTTTGAACTAAATTCACTAAAAACTCTAAATCTGCTGGTTTAAACTTTGCAAATACACTAATCACTTTCTTTGAACCAATAGACAAAAGTTTTCCAAATAAAAGACTTTTGAAAATTTGAGATAAAGAACCTCCGACTAATACTAATTTACCGTTCTGATTTAATTTTTTCTTATAACCTAAAAGAGGATAATTTCCATTTACCACAAGAATTAGGTCATAGAATTCATTTCTCTTAGAAAAATCCTCTTTCGTATAATCAATCACTTGATCTGCGCCTAGAAGTTTTGTTTGGGTTATATTTCTAGAACTACAAACTCCTGTGATATCCGCTCCAAAGTATTTAGCAAGCTGAATGGCGAATGTCCCTACTCCGCCACTTGAGCCAATAATTAAAACTTTTTGTCCTTTTTGAATATTTCCGTTATCGCGTAATGCTTGTAATGCGGTAACTCCGGCGAGAGGAAGGGCTGCTGCTTCTTCAAAAGAAATTCCGGCAGGTTTAAGGCTAAGAGCATTAAACGGTGCAACGACATATTCCGCGAATCCTCCAAATCCAAAATTGGAAAGTTCTCCAATCACAAAATCCCCCGGTTTGAAAGCCGTGACATTTTTTCCAACCGACTCTACAACTCCTGCTATATCTGCTCCAAATATCTTTTTTTTTGGAGGAAACCCCATTTGCAAAAGTCTACAATCCGCAGCGTTAACGGACGATGCGCGAATTTTTATTAAGAGTTCATTTTCATTCGGAGAGGGTGTTTCTATCTCAGAATATTCGAATTTATCTTTGGATTTCTTTTTATTGTAAACAATTGCTTTCATATCTACCAATTTTCATAAATAAGGTACGAAATTGGGTATCGCAATTGCCTAGAGAAAGTCAAGTAGTTTTAATCTAAAATTGTGTGTAACAATAAATACCGAAAGAAATAATAACAAGTCAGAAGCCAAGCCAAATTCTCTTGACTCCATCCTATCAAGTTTTAGTCTGACATCAAATCTAAATACTTCTACCCTTACTGTGTCTATTTTTCGCAAAAATGGACATTGCACAGAACTAAGGGTTAACCCAAAGGAGACAATTATGCGAGCGTATGAAATTACGTCTATACTAGCTGAGGGCTCTCAGTCCGTTATTGACGACACAAAGAAAGCCATTCAGGATATTTTGAAAAAATATTCTGCCGAAATAAGTTCAGAAGAAGACTGGGGAATTAAAAAACTCTGGTATGCAATTGCAGGACATGAATCTGGATTTTACACCCATATCAAATGTAAAGCAGAAGCTTCCTCCATCGAAAAGATTGAGCGCGAATTTTTGCTCAACCAGAATATCCTAAAAGCACTAGTCATCAAGGTTTGATTTTATGGCAAATGACCTAAATAGGGTTACTCTCATCGGACGGCTTACCCGCGATCCTGAAATTAAAGCTGTCGGCGGCACATCGGTTTGCAATTTCACTCTAGCGACTAATAGAACGTATGTCACAAATGGAGAAAAAAAAGAGGAAACTCATTTCTTCGATTGCGATGTATGGGGAAAATTAGCTGATGTTCTCAAACAATATGCGTCTAAAGGCAAACAACTTGCCATTGAAGGCAGACTGCAACAGTCTGTTTGGGATGCTCCCGATGGAAAGAAAAACAGCAAAGTCAGAATCAGAGTAGAAAACTTTCAGCTCCTAGGTGG
This sequence comes from Leptospiraceae bacterium, assembly GCA_017996175.1. Classification (GTDB taxonomy): domain Bacteria; phylum Spirochaetota; class Leptospiria; order Leptospirales; family Leptospiraceae; genus UBA2033. The sequence goes on along the minus strand of JAGOHK010000045.1, from coordinate 16,742 downwards.
AAACACAGGTAGCGGAAGTGCAAGCAGTGGGGCAAATTCTTCTTATTCTCAACAAGAAGTTCCCATGGAAGCTTATGACCCAGGTTATGCCTCAGACATAAACGAAGACGACTCAGTTTTTTAACAACTAATTATATTAAAATAAGGAATAATACCATGTCAGATTTAGAAAACAAAGACATTCAACAGGACTATCCTGTAAAGGAAAGAAGTTACAACAAACGCGACGAAGAAGATGATGATGATGATAAAAATTTTCGCGGTAAAGATGGGGAAGGTAAATACCCTAAGAAAAATGCAAAGTACAAACGTAAAGTTTGTAAATTCTGTGCAGACAAAACTCTTGCGGCTACTCTCGATTACAAACGAGTAGACATGATTGAAAGATTTATCACCAATCGTGGTAAAATTCTTCCAAGAAGAATCACAGGAACTTGTGCAAAACACCAGAGACAATTAGTAAGAGAAATCAAAAAAGCTAGATCTATTTCTCTCTTACCATTTAGAGTAATATAAGGAGTATCCGCATGAAAGTTATTTTACAAAAAGATGTTTCTAATTTAGGGGATGCTGGAGATCAAAAAGAAGTAGCAGATGGTTATGCTAGAAATTTTCTTCTTCCAAACCGCTTAGCGATTCGTGCAAACGAAGGCTCTGCAAAAGTAATCGAGCACCAACGCAAATTAGCCGCTATCAAAAAAGATAAACGTGTTAAATCTATGCAAGAAATTGCTAAGTCAATTGAGAGCAAAGAATTACAAATCCTTGTGAAAGTTGGGGAAAACGATAAACTGTTTGGTTCTGTTACTGCGATTGATATTGCAAATGCTTTAAAGAAAGAAGGAATCGAAATTGACAAACGCAAAATCGAAATCTCTGAGCATATCAAAACCCTCGGCAACTACCAAGTAAAAGTAAAACTCGCCGATGGAGTTAGCTCTAGCATCAAAATCAAAGTAGAAAAATCAGAGTAGTTTTTCTATGAACACAGACCCTCTTTATGAGTTAGAATCTGAAAAATCTTTTTTAGCTTCTATCCTTTTAAAAGGGTCGCCCGGTGTAAATGATCTCCAGATAGAGCCGGAGGATTTTTACCAGGATCTCCACAAAAGAATGTTCGCATCTATGAGAGAACTCGTAGATGCGTCAGTCACCATAGACCCGATTTCCCTCACAAATCACTTGCGAGAAACATCTCGTTTTCGCGACGAAGCAAAAGACCAAGAATACATTTTTGCACTCTACCGTGACGCAGTTGTAATCCAACCTCTTAGTTATTACGCAAAACGAATCAAAAAATATTCCGACCGAAGAAAATACATCAAAGTCCTCCGTGACTCCATTGAAAATATCAATGCAGAACAAGAGGATAACGAAGGATTATTCACGCGAATCGAAGGGGAATTAGCAAAAATTTCTAGAGCAGTCCAGTCGCGAGGACTAAAACTCGTTAAAGAAGACAAGGCTGATTTAATTGACTACGTACAACTCATGTACGAAACCAAAGGTGCAACGAGTGGACTCAAGACTCACTTCGACGGCTTAGATGAAGTAACCACTGGTTTAAAGCCACACGAATTAGTTATCATCGCAGCCCGTCCCGGTCTCGGTAAAACAACATTTGCCCTCAATATCGCGTCTAACGTAGCACTTAAAGAAAAAAAAATAGTTGCCATATTTTCTCTTGAGATGAGCCGAATGGAATTACTTATCAAGATGATTTGTTCGGAGGCGAGGATCAATTCTAATAATTTAAAAACCGGTGCGATTCATCCAAGTGACCAAAAAAAGCTTCTTGAATCCATTGTAAAAGTCACGTCTGCTCCTATCTGGATTGACGATGCGGGAGCTCTTTCTATTTGGGAATTCAAAAGTCGCGTTAGACAGCTATTAATCACTACCCCACTCTCTCTAATTGTAGTGGATTATTTGCAACTCATGAATGACCCGGGTGTAAAAGAAGGGAGACAACAAGAAGTAGCCTCTATTTCTAGAAATCTAAAACAAATGGCAAAAGAAGCGAATTGTCCGATCATCGCACTTTCTCAAATGTCGCGATCTGTAGAACAAAGATCCAAAGATCAAAAGCCACAATTATCTGACTTGCGGGAATCTGGCGCAATCGAGCAGGATGCGGATATAGTCGCATTCATCTACCGCGAGGACAAAGTAAAAGATCCAGATGAAATTCCAGAAGACCAAAAAAACAAAGCCGAAATTATCATCGCCAAAAACCGTGCTGGACAGACTAAAAACTTTACCCTCGCCTTCACTCCTGAATACAGCCGCTTTGATAATCTGAGTAGTCCATAAAAAACAATTGAAAAAAAATCAGACTTTCGTTTTATACTATATAAGATGAGTATACTTAGAAGTAGTTTTCTTTTCACTTTTTCTTTTTTTATTTTGACACTACCTTTTGCAGATTTAAAACCAGCTCCTGAAACTATTAACAGAGTTATGGCGATCGTTGGCAAAACTTCCATATCCCAACTAGACTTTGACCGTGGCGATGAGATTCTAAAAGCGCTTCAAAAACAAAAAAAACCAAGCTTCAAACCGAATAAATCTTCTTGGAAATCACAGGTTCTTGATTTTCTAATTGCGCGCGCAATTATTGATATCACTGCCGACGAAGAATCCATTCAGGCAAATGAAAAAAATATAGAAGCAGAAATCGATAGGCTAATGAAGCTTAGCCAAACAACGGAGAGAGCCCAATTCGAAAAATTAATTTCGGAAAAGACTGGTTTGCCATTTGATATATGGCTAAATGAACTTCCGTATCAAATTAAACGGGGACAACTATTGCAAGTTCGTGTCACAATCAAACCTCCCTCTGAGCAAGAAGTATCAGCTTGGTACAATGCTAATAAACAAAAAGTTGGGTTTGAAATCAAATTCAGAGAAATCTGTATCTCCCCAAAAAATAATTCATTCGAAGAAGAACAAAGACTTACTGGCGAAATCAACTCTATTAAGAAGGATGTTAAAAAAGATAGAGAAGCATTTAACTTAATTGCTGCCGGACCAAGAAACCAAGCGGCAGGCAAAGGAATCAATGATTGGACTCCCACGTTTGAAATTTTTAACAAAAGCCCTGCTTTAGTGAATGCGCTCGGACGTTTAGAAGAAGGAAGAATTTCCGATGCATTCATTGATGATAGACGTAGATATTGTATCGTTAGACTAGATGGTAAACGTCCAACTCCACTAGATACCATTCGTCGAAATATACAGGAAATCATCCAAAGAGAAAGAATGGATTCTTCTTTCGATGACTGGATTTTAACCAGAAGGAAAGAAATTTTGATTACAGTTTACGATAAAGAATATATAGCAGAAAATAAACTGGAAGCACCGGATGAATCTTTTAATTACAATAAAATCGAGCCACCAGCCCCATGAGACTAATTAAGTTTAACCTCTCGACAGTGGCAGTTTTTTTAACCGAATTCCAGAAAGGAATTATAGAAAATGAAAATAATTCTCTGATTAATTTATTTTTTAAAAAGGTAAATGAGGTTTTTGGTGCAGTTAAAATTTATTCCAATTATCGAATTCCCAATAGAGAAAATTTAGAGTTCATTTCAGAGGAAACCGAGTTGAAATTTCTATTTGCGGTTACGGATAAATTACCCCCTTCTCAGTCTGATGACAAAGATTTTGATGAAGTATTTTTTGCCTATTTTTCGGGAATTGCTCCTTTATTAAGTTTGGACTTAACAAATGATTTATTAAACCGTCATCAAAAGTATTTAGCACAATATTCTTATAGTGAAAACTTACCCAAAGGAATTGTGCCCTACTTTATATCAAGAGAATTTGTAAATAGTCTCCCAGATACATTACCCTCTACGGCACATGAATATTTAGTAAAAAATTTAAACAATTATGATGCAGAAATTTTTTTCCAAGAACCCGACCTTAGGCAGTATCGTTTAGATTTTTCTATCTCGGATTCTCGCTCTCTAAAAATGACAGAATTTTTCACTGGTTTAAATCCAGATTTGGAGTACAAAGATTTACAGACTATTATCCTGAACAATCCAAATGGGTTTAGATTATCCCCCTCTTACATTGAAATGGAAATATACCGTGGTTGCGAGTCAAGCTGCACATTTTGCCCAAGGCAATTTATTTCCAATGAATCAGACGGGAAAAAACTCAGTCTAGATTTTATAAAAAAATTTCTAAATGAACTAACAGATTTTTTTCCAGTCCCAGTAACAATTTGTTTGGGTGGAATGGGTGAGCCATTTTTGCATTCTGACTTAGGCAAAATAGTGGAAACTATAGTCAATTATCCATTTTTAAAAGAACTTATCATTGAAACAGCACTCTATTCTGACATTAGCCAATTTCTTGAAACGGTAAAGGGACTAGGAGAAAGTGCAAACAAAATTTCTATCATTGTCAACCTCACTACTCTAAAAGAAACAAAATATAAAGAGATTTACAAAAATAAAACTTCTATAAAATCTATCTTGGAAAAAATAGAAATGATTAAAACTGTGCTAGGCAAACCCAATGTCCATGTCCAAATGATAAAGATGAAAGAAGTAGAAGAAGAAATCGACGAATACTTTTCCTATTTTGAAAATCTTGGAGTAAATGTAATTTTACAAAAATACAATACTTATGCAAACCTAATGCCGGAAAAACGTGTAAGTGACCTAACACCGATTAAGCGCGACTTTTGTTGGCATTTAAATCGTGATCTATATATCAATTCAGATGGAAGTGTCAGTGTTTGTAAACAAGACTTACACAATTCAATTGGAAATCTCAACACCGAAAATTTATTTGCTATTTGGGGAAAAGGTATGGCTGCATTTACAGAGTCTCTACACGGGAACCACGAAAAAACAAATGCGCCTTGTTTAAATTGTGACGAATGGTATACATTCAATGCCTAAATTCTTTGCATTTATTCAGGCTCGAAGCTCTTCTAGTCGTTTACCCGGAAAAGTTTTAAAACCAATTTCCAACAAACCAATTCTTTCTCATATTATAGACCGACTGAAAAAAGTTCTGCCCTTAGAAAGAATTATTTTATTAATCCCTAGCGGAGATGCGGATATTATCAAGTATGCGAAGGACAATTCAATTTTATACTTTGAAGGTTCCGAAGAAGATGTTAGAGATAGATTTATAAAGGCTTCTGAAAAATTTAATGCCGAAAATATTATTCGACTAACAGCAGATAACCCCTTCATTGATATTGAATACCTAGAACTTCTCCTCGAAACGTTTGTAAATCCAGAAATTGAAATCGCATCCTTTGCGGGACTTCCAATAGGAATGGGTGTAGAAATTTTTAAAATATCTTCCATAAAAAAAGAACCTGCAAACGGAATCGAACCAAAACATCGCGAACATGTAAGTCTTCACTTAAAAGAAACAAACGAATTTCATTTTCTAAAACTCACAAGTTTTTTAAATGCAGAAGACTTGGAAATATGTAGTAAAATAAGACTAACTATTGACGAAGAACTAGATTACTCACTTTGTGAAGAAGTTTACTCTGTATTATCCCCCAAGCATCCTTACTTCGGGGTAAAGGAAATTTTAGCACTTTACAAATCGAAGCCAGATTTATTCAAAAAAAACCAGGCTGTAAACCAGATAAGTTTTAAAGTTAACCTACGAAATCTTAAAAAGCATCGTATTTTCATAGTATATGCAGATCCAAATACCTATGGTAGCGGTCACTATGAAAGATGTAAATCGTTATCCGTTAGCCTTCAAAGTGCAGGATATGAAATTTCAATCAGTTCTGATATTCCAAAAGAAAAAAATTATGACCTATTTATCATTGATCATAGAGATATGGAAATTCCAGACGATTTAAAAAATCATAAAATTCTGCTCATTGATCATTTCGGACAAGAGAGATACAGCTATTTTCCTCATGACTTACTCCCTCACATGTACAATGAATTTGAAGATGTAATTCAAAATTCAATATTCCAAGCTGGCATTGAAGATTACAAAGATTATCCAGAGAAAAAGAAAGTATTGATTTATGCGGGTAACTTAGATTTTAGATCTTCCTATTTACTTGATAGATTCGCATTCATGCATTTTCAGGATGCGGGCTACCAAATTACTAGAATTGGCGGTGTACCTAGAAAAAAAGCAAACTTTGGAATTAAAACTCTTCCTAAAACTAACAAAGTAGAATTTTTAAATTCATTAGCTGAATCTGAGTTTTTTATTTCTTACTTTGGGCAAAGTGTAATGGATGCAAGTTTTCTAAATAAAAAAATATTGATTTATGCAATCTCTGACTACCACGAAAGATTAGCGCTTCATTTTTCCAAAAACTCGGAGGCAGTTTACGTTGGAAACGTAATTGTAAAAAATCTAAACTTAACTGCGTCCTATCAAAGATTTCTTCGCAAAGTAGATTTAAATCTAAGCAATAAGGGATTAATGATTATAATAGATAAAATCAAAGAAATACTAAATGAAAAATAAATATATTCGATTTAACCGTTTAATACTTGTTATCCTCATTATGCTGTTGAACTATAATACTCCTTCGGCGGATCCTTACGATGATTTTGAAAATTCAGAAGAAGAGATAACTACAATTACTGATCCAGACAGAGAAAAACTAATTTCGGATGCAAAAATAAAATTAGAAATCTCAAAATTAACACAGACCGCTTTAGCACATATCAAAGCAAAAGAATGGAAAAATGCAGAGGCTGTAACAAAACAAATATTAGATTTATCAGAGGTATCTGTTGATTACTTTTATCTAAAAGGAAATTTGCATTATTGTTATGGAGAATACCAAACAGCGATTAGCCACTTAAATACAGCTCTAAAATTTAACCCTAGCCATGACCCAAGTTATTTTCTCATGGGAATGATCTACGTAAAAAGAAATGAATGGGATAAGTCAATTTCCTACTTCGAAAAAGCAACTCAACATGGCTCTTACAATCCTTATTACAGAATGAATCTTGCGATTGCATATTTCCAAGCGGATAATTACGATAAGGCGATTTTTGAAGCCAAAAAAACCTTAGAGTTAAAAGAGAATTATACGTTCGCAAAAATTTTACTAGTTAAATCTCTAATTAAAACAAGTAAAAAAGATGCATGGGCATACCTACAAAATCTAATGGAAAAAAAACCGGATGCGCCTAACGTGTATTCACTCTATATACAATTACTTTTTGAGTATAAAAACAATTATTCAGAAGTAATAAAAGAACTGGGCAAAAAATCCAGTTTATCTGTAAATGAAAAAAGATACCTTGCCATTTCTTATTATAGAATACATGATTTACCCAAAGCAATAGTTTTACTTCGACAAATTATGAACGCAGAACGAGACTTAGAGGAAGACCAAACTCTTTACTTAAAAATCCTATTACAACAAAATAAGGATTCAGAAGCAGAAAAATATCTGGTGAGCCTAATCAGAATTAACCCTATAAAGAAAAAACAATACAATGATCTTTATCAAAACCTGATAGAAAAAAGAGATATGGCAACGGGTTTATATCAACCTATTATCGTCAGGTAATTCCTAAAAAACTTGAAAGTTCTTCAGCAGAGTAACAGGGAGAGCCATTTTTTTTTGATTCTGCTTCCCTAATTAACGATTCAATTTTAGAATGAATGGGTGAATCTAAATTATGCGCTTTCGCTAGTGCAATAATTTCCCCGTTGATATAATCAAATTCTACCTTCCGATTTTTTTGTAAGTCTTCCCACATAGAAGAGCGTGCATCCGGATCAATCTTTACCATACTAGACGCAACGCGAAAAAATAAAAAATCTGGAAGCCCTAAAATAAAAGGAGCAAGCCAGGGAATCATCTTCCCTAGGCTAATCGGTTTAATACCTGATTTTTTCATAATACCAAAGGCTTCTTTCATAGAAGCGGAAAGAATTTTTCTAAACTTACGATCTGATAATTCTTCTTTCAAAGGAATACCGGCTAACGCATTGATTGAATTATTTAGATTGAATATAAGTTTACCCCAAAGTATCCCCTCCATATTGGAATGAGATTCTATTTCTAAATCAGATTTACGAAAGATAGATAGAATTTCTTCCGATAAACTTCCACTTTCCTGGATCATAAGTTTTCCGGAAGTCCCAGAATGAAATTTTCCTTCGCCAAGTGAAACAACATTATAAGGAACCATTCCCGCTAAAACTTTAGAAGATGTTAAGATACAAGAAATTCGTTTGGCATTGGTAACACCATTCTGAAAACTCACAAGAGTTTTATTCTTATTATCCCCAAAGATTTTTTTTAATTGGAGGGCTGAGCTTTCAGAATCCTGACTTTTTACGGTTACTAAAATCAAATCGCAATCAGCTAATTTATCCATACTAGTTTCGTATTGAATCTTATCGGGGTAAATTCCAAACTGTTTATCAGTAAAATGCGAAATCGTAAGACCGTTTTCTAAAATTTCTTTTTGCAGTCTCTCCCGTCCAACAAAAACTACGGAAAATCCTGCATGAAGCAAATGCCCACCCAGATAACAACCAATACTCCCTGCTCCTAAAATACCAATTTTTTGTATCATGGCTAATCCTTATTATTCACTCACCTTACGCAAGGTGAACGAGGCGTCCACTGGATGTTTCACCTAGCGGTGGGCTTGTCCCCCCATCGCTTTGTTAGCTCTCCTTCAGCCGAGCTATCGCAGGCTAATGAATTTATTAATTCATTAGCTTTTCCTAATATTCTTAATTTGGCTTTAACTTTCATATTTTTGTTTCTTTTGCTTAACGTCAGTTATTCGGTAGCACCGTAACTTTTCAGTAGTTCCACTATATGCTTATGTTTATGCTCGGTCGCATACATAAGCGCTGTCTTCCCATCATAGTCCTTAATCGAAAAATCTGCTCCCGCTCCATTTAAAATTAAAAGCATTACAATATCTTTATTCCCAAAAATGGAAGCGTGCATTAGAGGAGTTTTCCCATTTGAATCTCTCACATTCACATACGCTCCTGTTCTAAGAGCCTTCTTAGTATGTTCGAAATGTCCTTTCTCAGTACTAAACAGTAAATAATCATCCGCACGGCTAATCGGATAAAGAGAGATAGATAGAATTAGTAAAATCCCTATCATTAGAAAAAATTTTTTCATAAGGAAATTCTTTTTGGAAGAAGTTCGTTTGTCAAGTAGAAAGTAAGGAGATAATGCGACTAGAGGAATTGCAAATATTCTATATAGAATTTCAATTTAGATAACCTTATTGAATAAAGATTTGACAAACTATATATTTTATTCAAAAACTATAAAATACCCCAAATCCACACGGAGCCACCCATGACACCCGAAGAAACCAAAAACACCGAGAGAGAGAGAGAGAGTAACATCGTTTAGCCGCATGGTTCGACTTCGCTCGCTAGAGCTACCAAGCGAACTGGTTCAACTACTCGGACAAGTAGGAAGATCCCTATACAATAAAACCCGTTCGGTAGCTCTAGCGAGCGGTGTCGAACCGAGCTATTTTATTACAAAGCTATTCATTTCCCTACTCCACGATTTATCCTCTGGGTTCAAGTTCGGATTAGGCGTGTTAGCCGCCTTCACTACTGTCGGTTTACTCGCAGTAGCCGTTACTGGTGTGATGAATTCTTTTTCCGATGGAGAAATTCTTAGTGCGGGAAAGTTAAACACTAACTTTAATTCACTCAAAGCGGCTATTGAGAGTATACCTAACTGGTCTAAAAGTGGTAGCGATGCAGTATTTAGCGGCGGAAATGTAGTGGTTAATGGAAGAATTTCTTCTAGTGTTCTTGGAACATTTTGCGGAGCAACAGCAGCATCCGTCACCGGAAATATGGGCGGATTCACAGGTGCAAAAGCGTTATGCGAAACTGCTTGTGGAAATTCAAATGCACATATGTGTACGGCACATGAAACGTTAATTAGTCTTCAATTGGGAATTAGTTTTCCAGTTGGTGTATTTTGGATAACATCTCCTACTACTTCTGCAAATACTGATGCACTAGATTGTAACTCTTGGACATCTTCATCAGCTCCCCCTAATCAAGGAAGTGCAATTGAAAACACCTCACCTCCCGCACAACTTTTTATTTCCTTTTGCAATAATCCACGCAAAATCGCCTGTTGCTTATGATTCTTTATCCGTGTCCATCCGTGGTAAAATCTTTTATATATACAAGCTCACATATCGAAGTCGGGAATAGAGTTCATTGAAGCTAAATATTATTTTCGACTACTTGGTATACTTTCTGTTCTAAAGGACTGTTTAATAAATTTTCTAAATCAGGAATAAGATTCTTTAAAGTCAAATAATGATTTGACAAAATTAATATTTTGTTCCCAAGCTATAAAACCATGAAACTCAAAATTCATGGGCTAGAAGCTAATTTAGATAACTCTCTGCAAACTGAAAAACAGTCTTTGCTGCGGTTAATGCAGTAATAGCCTCAGATTTACGATAAGACTGACCGGGAGTTAATTCCGGTAGTCCATCAGGATAACGAGTAGGAATATAAAATTTATCAAGACAATGAAAACAAGTTTTTGCAAAAAATCCGCCTGTAAATAGATGCTCCGCCGCGTCTAATTCCTCTTTCGCGGTTGTGAGCCAACGTAAGGCTTCTTCTTTAATTTTTGGAATGCTCATAGATTACAATGCCTGTTTCTAAAATACTTCTAATAAATGGTCTATGTCGAATTTTTTCTAGTTCGCTCGGAGTATAAATCAATAGATCAACTCCCCAATAAGGAACAATGAGTTGAATTTCTTTTAATATTCCATCTAGCCTCTCAAAAAAAGAAAGTTCTGTTTCTTGAATAGCAAGCAAATCTAAATCGCTTTTTTTACTCCCCATACCTTTGCTCAAAGAACCGAATAGAGTAACCTTTTTCAAATTGTATTTGCAAAATATCTCCGTGAGAGAATCTTTAAGTTCTTTCACAGTATTTTGAACTGGTATCGATAATTCTGCTTCCATAGTATCGAATATATTAAATTTACAAAGAAAGTCAATTCAAAAAGAATTCAACTTATACAATAAACCTCAATCTATCTCCAACATTCCTGTCTTAGCTAATCTATCCATCTTGAGCAAATTCGTGAGTAACCGCTCGGTTTTACTTAGATAAAATTGAGTAGTAGAATCCGACTTAGCAGAAGGAGGATCTGGATGTACTTCCATAAATAGACCTTCGATTCCAAGAGAGACCGCGCCGGTCATTAGATCAGGGATAAATTCCCGTTGTCCGCCAGTGATATTTCCTGCTCCACCAGGAAGTTGGGCAGAATGAGTTCCATCGAAGATGATTGGAATATCCATACTGTGGAGAATTGGTATTACCCGTAAGTCAAATACAAGGTTGTTGTAACCAAAACTAGCACCGCGCTCTGTGACCAAGTATTTTTCAGATCCACATTCGCGGATTTTTTCTTTGATATGTTTGCAGTCTGCAGGTGCTAGGAATTGACCCTTCTTAACATTCACCCATTTACCTGTTTTGGCTGCTGCTTCTAGTAAATCAGTTTGTCTGGATAAAAAAGCTGGAATCTGGTAAACATCGATTACATCCTTCAAGGCATTGATTTGTTCTACTTCGTGTACGTCGGTTAATACTGGTATGCCGTATTTCGATTTGATATATTCTAGGTTTTTAATTCCTTCACTCAGTCCCGGTCCTCGGTAAGAGTGAATGGAGGAACGATTTGCTTTATCGAAACTACTTTTGAAAATATAAAAAATTCCAAGTCTTTTGCAAATATCTACCATCTCCGTTGCCACTTGGTCGAGTAGTTCCCTCGACTCCATAACACAAGGACCTGCAATTAAGAAAAAAGGTTTATTTCCACCGATAGTAGATCCATTTAAAAATTCTCTTTCTGTAACTTGTTTACTCATTATTATCCCCTTATTTTGCTATTTTGACTGCTGCCCTAATAAATCCTGCAAAGAGCGGATGCGGACTAATTGGTTTAGATTGAAATTCTGGATGGTATTGAACACCAATAAACCAAGGATGATCTTTGATTTCTACAATTTCCATTAATTTTTCATCAGGTGAATATCCTGAAAAATCCATTCCTGCCTTCATAAATTGTTCTTTGTAACGAAGTGTAAATTCGAACCTATGCCGATGACGTTCATTGATTTTTTCCGACTTATACTCATTAAACGCTAAAGTTCCTTTTTTCACGATACATGGATAGGCGCCTAATCTCATTGTGCCGCCCATCTGTTCAATTTCCATTTGCTCTTCAATAAGAGAAATCACTGGATTTTCAGTTGATGGATTAAATTCAGTAGAATGCGCATTTTTTAGCCCGACTACATTGCGTCCAAATTCAATTACCGCGCACTGCATCCCAAGACAAATTCCAAAGAATGGAATACGATTAGTTCTTGCATAGTTGATAGCTAATACTTTTCCTTCGATCCCTCTCTCTCCAAATCCTCCCGGAACTAAAATTCCATGCACATTCTTAAGTAAGTCTTTTACATTTTCTTTATTTACATCTTCGGGGTTAATCTTTGTAAACTCCACAATGGCATCGTTTGCAATTCCACCATGAGAGAGAGATTCATAAATAGAACGATAAGCATCTTGCAGGCTAATGTATTTACCCACTACTGCGATATTTACTTTTTTAGTTGCGTTTAATATGCGTTTAACCATCTTCTCCCATTCGCCGAAATTGGATTTACCGATTTCCATATTAAACATTTTCAAAACTACTTCATCTAATTTTTCATCCTTGTACATTTTAGGGACTTCGTAAATCGAAGAAGTAATATCACTTGCTGAAATTACATTTTCTTCTTTTACGTTACAGAATAAGGAAATTTTAGATTTCATTTCCTTGGTCATTGGATGCGCAATTCTACATACTAAAATATCTGGCTGAATACCAAGGGCTAATAGCTCTTTGACTGAGTGTTGCGTTGGTTTGGTCTTAGCCTCACCTGCAGCCGAAATAGTAGGAACTAACGTTAGGTGGATAAATAATACTTGCCCCTGTCCATGTTCATATCGCATTTGACGAATTGCTTCTAGGAATGGAACCGATTCAATATCTCCCACAGTTCCCCCAATTTCCACAATTACAAAATCAGGCTCTTGTTCTTTTGCGAGTAAATGAATTCTATTTCGAATTTCATTTGTAATATGAGGAACTACTTGCACAGTTCTTCCGAGATAATCGCCTTTTCGTTCCCTTTCGATTACGGCAAAATAAATTTGTCCCGTGGTAACTGAATTTTTGCGAGTAAATTGGGATGTGGTAAAACGCTCGTAATACCCGAGATCCAAATCCGTTTCTGCTCCATCGTTGGTAACGAATACCTCACCATGTTGGTAAGGACTCATCGTTCCCGGATCAATATTTATATAAGGATCCATTTTTTGCAATGCCACTTTATAACCGCGCGCCTCAAGTAAACACCCAAGTCCTGCAACAGTAACACCTTTTCCAAGAGAAGAAGCAACTCCACCAGTTATAAAAATATATTTTGACTTAACCAAATCTTACACCTTTTTCTAAATTCTACTTATCTAAACTATTATTTTAATGATGACTATTTAAGGTAGGAATTAATAAAGTCAAATTTGTAAAGGAAATCAGTTTTTTTACACCCAGCATGAAAAAATTTGAACCATTAGCCTATATCATCATGGGAGCAGTCTTTGCACTCATACTGAGTTTTGTATTTTTAAAAGGAGATAGATACAAATTTCAAAAAGAAATTACTGATCCCAAAAAAATAGAAGCTCTAAAAAAAATTGAAAAACCAGAAATAATAAATGAATCACTTTACGAAGCATTTAAAAAAGATGTAAAGAAAAATCTAAAAGATCCTCTGAGCGTTGTCCTAATTCAAGTTATAGTAGTTCTACTCTTCGCTAGATTTTTTTCCATGATCTTCAAAAAATTAGGACAACCATCTGTTATCGGAGAAATTTTTGCAGGTATTGCACTCGGTCCTTCCTTCATCGGATTTTTATTTCCTGAATTCTCTCAAGTTCTATTTCCAAAAGAATCATTAGGCTATTTAAAAATCCTAAGTCAAATAGGTCTTGTGATTTTTATGTTCATCATCGGGATGGAACTTGATGTAACCGTCTTAAAGAAAAAAGCATCGTCCGCTATTTTTATCAGCCATACAAGCATTATCTTCCCTTACATTCTCGGAGTATTATTATCCTTATACTTATTCGATGAATTTGCACCTGAAGGAGTAAGTTTTCTTTCGTTTGGTTTATTCATGGGAATTGCAATGAGTATAACCGCCTTTCCCGTTCTAGCAAGAATCATACAAGAAAGAGGATTAACAAAATCACCATTGGGGGTAATGGCGATTACCTGTGCTGCTGTAGATGACATTAGCGCATGGGGAATCCTAGCCATGATCATTGCCATTGTAAATGCTGGATCAGTTTATATTGCAATCATCACTCTAATCATTTCAGTTTTTTTTATTGCAGTAATGATTTTACTCATTCAACCATTACTCAATCGAATGAGCCAAGTTTATATCACAAAAGAAATTATAGGCAAAGGTGTATTAACCGCCCTGCTATTAATAGTAATTTCTTCTTCTATATTCGCAGAAGGAATTGGAATTCATGCTTTATTTGGCGCGTTTTTAGCTGGTGTAGTAATGCCCACAAATACAAAACTTCGTAAAGTTTTAACAGAAAAATTTGAAGACTTTAGTACGATATTCTTACTTCCTTTATTTTTTGCATTCACTGGAATTCGAACTAAAATTGGTTTATTAAATGACCTTCATCTCTGGGCAGTTTGTTTTCTAATTATCATTGTGGCTACTATTGGTAAACTCGTAGGAAGTATGTTAGCATCTAGATTTACTGGGATGTCCTGGAGAGATTCCTTTTCCATCGGTGTTCTAATGAACACACGCGGATTAATGGAATTAATCGTTCTAAATATTGGTTATGACCTTGGAATTATTTCTCCTACTATTTTTGTGATGATGGTTTTAATGGCACTCATTACTACATTTATCACCGGTCCCTTACTCAAACTTTCAATTAAAACAGAAGAACTAACTCCGGTCGAAATCCAGTCCACAACTACCTCACCCATACTCATTACATTCGGACCAACTTCAGCTGGAGTTTCGCTTTTAAAATTGGCAATTGGAATTGGTGGCAGAAAAGAAGCGATAGCCGCTCTACACCTAGCACCCGTTCCGGAAAATATGTCAATAAATGATACAAGTCATACACAAAACTTATTTGATCCTTTAAAATCATTGGCGAAAGAACGAAAAGTAATTCTAAATCCTATCTATAAAATTTCAGACCAAGTAACAAAAGAAATTTCAGCCACAGTAAAAAAAGAACAGTCAAATTTAGTTTTAATGGGTGCCGCAAAACGCATATTTGGCGACAACGTGCTCGGCGGAAAAGTGGAAGCAGTGCTCTCCGAATTAGATTGTACTGTGGGTGTATTTTTAGATAAACATTTAGAAGAAATTAAATCCGTTGCTGTATTCTATGAAGACCCAATTGAAGCAAATTCGCTTTTTTCTATTGCATCAAAAATCTACGATACATCGACAGAACGCATTCATTTAATCAACGACAGTGACAACGAGCCGGATAGAAGATTAATGAAAGAGCACTTTGGGAAGGTAATTCCAATTATCCCCTCATGGCAAATCGACAGAAAAAAAATTAGCACTTACTCTCTTGTTTTAATAGGATATAAACATTGGAACGATATTCAAAAAAATCAGGAGAAAAAACTTTTATTCGCAGGTGAAAGACAAGATTTTTTACCCGACATCAACGTTCCGATTTTGATAATAAGAGGCTAACAATAGAAAACTCGAATGAACTTTTTTATAAGTTTCCGACTTCCAATGAAAATGAAAATGGATTATATGAGTATTGGTTACAAGTGGTTTTTACAAATTAACTAATAATGAATATCGATGATGTATTCAAATAAAAATTTATGAGGTAAATAAATGTCTATTTTTACTACAATGAACAACTACGGGAAAATGGTAAAATTTTCTCACACTCTCTTTGCCCTTCCTTTTGCGGGACTGGCAAGTATAATTGCGATTTTGCAATCCAACCTAAGCGTAAACGACTTACTGTGGAAACTACTTCTTATCCTTATATGTATGTTTACAGCCAGAAGTGCTGCAATGGGATTCAATCGTTATATAGATAGAGATTTCGACAAAGCAAATCCTAGGACGGCTAATAGGGAAATACCAAGCGGTGTGTTGTCACCTGAATCGGCGCTAAGATTTACAATATTTTTCTCAGTTTTATTTTTAATCGCAAGTTTTTTATTAAGTCCAATTTGTTTTTATTTGGCAATTCCTGCTTTAGCAATTATACTTTTTTATAGTTATAGTAAGCGGTTTACAGTATTTTGCCACTTCATACTAGGACTCGGCATTGGAATTGCTCCGAGTGGTGCATGGATTGCAATCAAAAACGAATTGGATTTCATTCCGACACTCTGGTCATTCGGACTCATGTTTCATATTGCCGGATTTGATATTCTCTATTCTTCGCAAGACGCTGAGATTGATTCCAAGTTAGGACTTTATTCCATTCCAAGTAAACTAGGAATTCCAAAAGCATTTTTAATCGCTAAGGTTTGTCACATAATAGCATTTAGCCTCTTTGTATGGGCGGGTTATCTTGCAAACCTACAGACATTTTACTTTGTATTCATGGCAATCATAGGAGTTCTATTTAC
>JAGOHK010000167.1:3614-9556 GCA_017996175.1 Leptospiraceae bacterium | reverse complement strand
GTAGAATGGTGTTTGCCAATTTAAACTCTGATATAGAGAACTTAATGGAGATTACAAAACTAGCGAGTATCTTTGAGATTTTCAAAACCGCAGATGAGGCATTGGAATCCTTTGACTTCTAGAAAAACTGTCCGTGAGACTTATAAACTTAAAAATCCTGACTGGCTTTCTCAAAAGAAAGTCAGTGATTTGTTTATTGGTTCTTTTTTTAATTTATAAAGTATCCTTTAATAGATTTACAGGTAATTATCTACTCACTTATATTTTTTCCAATTACTCTACTGGTTCCTACCAAGGGAATGTAACTCAATTCTCTCTTATCTATGGAATCGAAATTGAATCCTTAGAAATCCGATCCGGTTCTAACTTTGACAATCAAATTCTATTTTCTTGCGATAGACTTGCGATTCTCTACAACCTCCCCTATTTATTTTTTGGCAGACTGAAACTTTCCGAAGTCTCTCTTACAAAACCATTTCTACAAATTCTAGAAAAGAATGGAAAATTCAATATCGCTGAACTTTTTATTTCAAGCGAAACCAAAGAAGATAAAATAGAAGAGCCTTCAACTACAGAAGAGATTAATCTTTATTTGCCGGTGAGTGCTTACTTAAATTTCTTTATAGAAGATTTAACATTTCGAGTGGAAAAAGAAAAAGGAGAAAGTTTTTTTTTAACGGAAGAAAAGAATCTGGATCTAAAAATTCAAGTAAATACAAAACGATTTCGTAAAATTCCTTTGAATACATCCATTGTATCTATTTTTGAAACTATCCATGTCGCCTTAAATCCAACTAGCGAATTACAAGTATTATTCGAAGATAATTCTACTAAAATCAGCCAGGGATTTTCTACTTCCCTTTTACTAGATTTAGACTCTACTGCAAATCCGCCTTTATTTAATTCTAGATTAAATCTTGGTTCAAATCAAATTCAAATCTATGAAAGAAATAAACCATTACCATCTTTTGGATTAAATGCATTCTATGAATTAAATTATATACCAACCGACGATACCCTAGACCTAAAGGAGTTAACCATTCAATTTGATAAGAGTGAGTGGTTAAGAGCAAATGGAAAAATAACAAAGGCAATTACAGACGAAAGGGAGTTTGATTTACAAATCACGAACTCTGATATAGAACTAGCTCCGGTAACAACCATTTATAAACAAATTTCTACTCGTACGAACATGGACTTCAGAGGTAATATTAAGTTAGCCCCAATTAGTATCAAAGGGAAAATGGATTCTCTTATTACAAAGGTGGATATAAAAGCTAAAAACTTTCTATTTAAAAAGAATACTTCTACTCATTCAATACCATTTTTAAATCTGATAGGAGAGGCAAATCTAGATTTACTCACAAAAGAAGAATCTACAAAAGAAAACCCTATACCTCTATTAAAATTTTTGTCTCTAAAAACAGATTTGTCTTATAATTCCCTACTCGCAGAGATAAATGCGGAGGTAGACGCCGGTAAAAAAATAGACCTTTTCCTAAATCTAAAAAGCCTATACTTGAGAAATTTTATTTCCGGTATTGGCGGTCATATTACTGGAAAGGCAACCGTTAACGGAAAATCCTTTTCTAATTTGAATGTAGGGATAAATGCACTCTGTAATTCACTCGACTATTCCGTTCAAGGAAGCAAATCAGGTTTAAATAATATCGACCTATCCGTACTTGGAGATATATCGCTCGGAGAAGGATTTTCTTTCCAGTCTAGTAATGTTAAAAATTTATTTATCAAAGTAAAAAATTTCGAAAATAGGGAAGCCTTAGGATTAAAAGTCTCTGGAAAATTTTCTCTTATTTCCGGAATGGATATTTTTCTTGAAAAGGCAAATCTTACATCTAACCTTAACCAGCTAATACCGATTTTACCCTTAAGCCTAAAAGAGAAGATTGCTCCGATAAAAAAAATTCTAGGAACAAATCCGAACCTAGAGGGAAATATTCATTATAAAAATTTTACAGACTCTACTTCTATTGATGGTATTCTAAAACTTGCACTTCCAGGAATGAATCTCAATGATTTGCAGTCTGATTTCTCTTTAAAAATTTCTAAAACCGAAACGGGAGAAATTAATATTTCCAAGTTTTCCTTCACAGGACTAAATGGAGTTTTAAAAGGAGATGTAAATGGAAATTTAATCAAAAAGACTAACAAAGAAAAACCTCCGCTTGGTTCCTATTATCCATCCTTAACTGCGTCTTTAAGTCTTAACTCAGAAAAACAAATCGAAATTGTAAACGGAATTAAATTCGATGGAAAAGTAGGACTAAATTTAATATTACAAGATTACTTAGTAAAGGGAAAATTAGAATCAAAAAAAACAAGTATTGTTTCCTCCTCAGGAATTTGTAAAGAGAATGACTATACTACTTGTAACCTAATTTATATAAATGAGATTAATATAGATTTGCCGTTTGAACATGATTTAAAAGTCACAACAACTAAAAACTTAATCGAAGGAAATAAAATTAAATTCATTTCGACTTATGGACAGACTCTTCCTCCTAACTTTACCATACGAAGTGTAGTTGGAACTCATCCCTATATTACGAATGAGTTATTTAAGTTAGTTCAGGAAACTGGAACAATTCCAGGGTTAACAGCGCGCCTTGACTACAAAGAAAATGTATTTAGTATAAACTCACTAAAAATAGCAATTTTAGATGGACTCATTTTTGGAAAAGATATTTTATTAAATATTGGGAATCTAAATTTAGAAGAAATGGAATACGCGGCAACTCTTCAAATTAAAGATATTGACCTAAAACAATTATTGCCGGGCAAATCTCAAAAAGAGATAAAAGATGGAAAAGTAAAAGCAGACTTAAACCTCTCAGGAAAAAATCTAAAAGATCCAATTGCTAATTTGAATTTATTCTTCAGCGTATTTAAAATTGGAGAAGATTTTGGAAAAAGCGCAATTCGAGTCGTTAGTTCTTCAAACGTCATAACAGAAGGGATAATCAGTAGTTACTCCCAGATCAAAAATATTGAAGTAGAGTTATCAAAAGGTTTAATCTATGCAGATATTTTATTTGAGCGATCAATTCTATCTACTGTTTTTATTAGACTTGAAAATAACAAAATCTCACAAGAAAGAATGCCACTTGCCAATTTCTTAAACCGAGCAAAATCCGAGGTATCTAATTATGAATAAATTTTATATTTCTATGTATTTCTTAATTGTCCTATTCTTTGTAAATTGTTTTTCTACTTTAAAACCTCCAGCAATTACATTTACCCAATCCCAAACTGCCGCAGAAAAACAAATGATCGGAGAAGACAAAGAATTAGAAAAAGACGGGTGGTTAATCTCATCTATTAAAACATCTTCTCATGGCTCTGATGAATGGAAAAAAGATACACTGCTTTATAATGAAAGTGAGTTTAAGGATAAGGATTATTATACTCTTCTTAGCGTAATAGCATACCTAGCACCAGAGGTTAAATCTTATAAATCAAAAGGGTTACTCGGAGAAGCATTAAATGGACTTTTACAAAAACCAAAAATAACTTTGGATAAAAATACTTCAGAAGAATACTCTCTTTTAGAAAAGAAAAAAAGATTAGAGGAAGTCATAAAACTAGTCAATGATTCACGTGTTCGAATTTATGAAACCAGAATTTTAGCAGCAACCAAATCCACTGCAAACAAAGAGGAAGACATGGCAAAACTACGACAAAAAATTATTTTATCAAATTATAATAATGCGGAAGCAGGCGAATATCTAGAAGTAACCAATGGATCATGGACAAAAAAATAAGATTGATGAATATCTAATCAAAACTAAATTGTTTTAAGTAAAGTTTCAGTGTAATAATGAAATATATCAAAAATTATTTTACAAAAGAAGTTACCATTTTGGGTTTTACAAAACCAAGATATAAATGGTTTCTATCTTGGATCATAACTTCCTTGCTTACAGGAGCATTTTTTCTATCATCTGCAAAGTTCATTTCTTTATTTAACACACAAATAATAAATTATATAGCGCTAGGATTAGGTGGAGTTTTTTTTCTAGGTCTACTCTTTGTTCTATTTAGGATTTTTTTAGAAGACAAACTGAGGGGTTACTTACTTATTACCCTCTTTTTTAGTGCTGCTGCATTTTGTGTGGAGAAATATTTTTTAAACAATGAAATATTTTCTCCTTTTACAGATAGAACAACCTTGGTATTATGGATTTCATTTATTACATTATTTCTTTCCATTTTCTATGAGAAAATCTCTAAGTGGATACTATTATTTTTCCCCCCAATACTTTTAATCGGTTTTTTTATTTCGTTTTGTTTTGTCCTAATCATGATTCCATTTATGTTAGTAGGTTGGATTGCGATTTTAGTTCTAGGTCTTGGAATTTTGCCATATACTCCTCTTATGGCATCCATTGCTTTTTTAGTTACCTGCTACCGTATTTTTTCTGAGCTAAGAGAAAATAAATACTACTTGCAGTATACATTTTCTAAATATCTAACTTACGCTGTTTTAATTTTCACATCTATCTATTTCATCTGGTTTCATACTGAATGGGACAGAGGACAATTTATCATTCGAAATCATTTTTTAGAGACAAAGATGATCAATCCCAAACGAAGTTTAATTGATGATGATTTGCCGGCATGGGCTTCTCTCGGTATGAAATTACCGGTAAACCATGTAAGCGAGCTCTATTTACAACCAGAGTCGAACAACAGGGAAATATTATTTTCTGCCTTCGGAAGTGATAAGCTGTTTGATCCTTTTGCGTTTATTGTAGGAAATATTTCAAAAAAAGCAGATATTCCAAACGAAGACCGAGAACATCTTTTAAAGCTCTTATTCGGGTATACACATATTAGCCTGAATCGTTTATGGAACGGAAACTCACTTGTAACCACAGATGTGGAAACGCATATTCAGTTTTATCCTGAATCAAGAGTGAGTTATACAGAAATGAAAATAAGTTTATACAATGAATCAGACCTTGGGGACCAAGAAGCGATTTATACATTTAAAATTCCAAATAGTGGTGTATGTACCAAACTCAGTCTTTGGATAAATGGAAAAGAAGAAAAAGCAAGACTCACTTATTTATCGAAAGCCAAAAAAGCCTATGAAACAATTGTAGGTGCAGAAAGAAGAGATCCTTCCTACATAACTTGGATGGAAGACAATCTTCTCAGGGTTCGAGTATTTCCTGTAAATCAAAAAAGTTATAGAACATTCAAGATCGGGTTTATCAATCCGTTAATCGTTCAGAACAAAAAGTTAGTTTACCAAGCAGTTCAAATGGAAGGTCCAGTACATACAGCAACAAAACATACGATAAAATCAGATGTTTTTGAAAATACAAACGTAAATCTTTCTGGAAAAGGTTACAATCTCGAAAAACAAATACTACCTAAAAATCAAAACACTTCCTCTAAATGGTTTACCTATGGAAAATATAAAGATAATTGGGAGATATTTCTGGATAAACCCGAATCCGTTAGCGGCGAATTTCGATTTTCCGATCTAAAACTAAAAGTATCTAACCTAGAGCTAAAAGAAAAAAAGTTTTATCCACAGAAAATTTATTTATTAATCAATTCATCTTTATCCAAAAAAGAATGGAAGAGCATATACTCTAAATTATCCGCTCTCAATATAGACTCACAAATTATCCTTGTTACAAATGAATGGTTTTATTCCAAGAATGAAAAAGAAAACTTAGATTTTATTGACAACCAGGCACTTCCCAAATTTAATTTATTCCCATTTTATAAAATCACAAATGAAACAGATATATTAATTATTACGAACAAGGAAGAACATTCTATTCCATTTAGCGATTTAAAAGGAAGTTTATTCTACAATAAAAATAAAGATTTTTTTAGTAAAAATAAAAAACCTATTTATGTTCAATCCCTAAATGGGAAATTATCAACTTACTTCAATAGTTTAA
>JAGOHK010000167.1:0-3514 GCA_017996175.1 Leptospiraceae bacterium | reverse complement strand
ATTCCATTTAGCGATTTAAAAGGAAGTTTATTCTACAATAAAAATAAAGATTTTTTTAGTAAAAATAAAAAACCTATTTATGTTCAATCCCTAAATGGGAAATTATCAACTTACTTCAATAGTTTAAAAGAATACGAGTTAATCCAAGAAATTCCATTTTCTCTGGAAAAGCTTTCAGAAAGTCTACTCTCTGGAAAAATTCATACACCTGAACAAACCGACAAAAAATACTCCTTACCGGATTCAGAATTCACAATCCATATTACGAAAGAACAAAACGTTAGTAGTAATAGTGGGAATGATATTCTTGCAAGGTTAATTTTATACAAAAAAATAATGAGGATTCTAGGCAAACAAATGAAGACTACGGAGAAAGAGTCTAAAGAAGATACCCTTTTCGACTTAGCAGAATTAGGTATGATAGTAACTCCATTTACTTCGCTCGTAGTACTAGAAACTGAAAATGATTACAATCGTTTTAAGATTAACAAGAATAAAGCAGGTTTGGGTGAATCCAATATACAAATAGATGATTCAAATGCATCTCAGATAAAACATGGAAATGTTCCAGAACCAGAAGAGTGGGTAATATTTATTATCTGCATCTGCATTTGGATTTTCTGGAAAAAAATGAAATTACGTCGTGCATAAATTTGTCTACTTATACATTTTTTTAGTTTTCTTTTTATTAAATCCATACATCTTAAATTATATACACTTAGGATTTGTAATTCCACCTAATAAAATATCTTTCATTTCCTTTTACCCCTTAGTTTTTTTTCCGGTTTTTTTAGAAAAAACAACTGAAAACAAAATTCTTTCTGTTCAATTTTTATTAGGTATCTGCTTAACCTTATTTGCATTTGTTTATTTTTCCTTTACCTTTTTCTGGTTAGGCACAGTTTTTATTTGTTTATCTTTTTTAACTTTCTATAATTTCAAATTTCATATTTTAGGTTACGTAGTATTTTTATTAGCCCCACCTTTCGTAGAAAAATATTCAATCTTAATCGGATTTGAACTTAGAATTTTACTTTCTAAGATTTCTGGGTTTATTTTACAAATTTTTGATTCCAATACAAACGTTATGGGAAATACGATTGTATTTCAAAATGTTCCGTATTCAATTGATCCATCTTGTGAGGGATTAAAATTTTTTACAGGAGTAATTTTACTATTTATTTGTTTTTCATTCACTTATCTTAAAAAGGAAATTACAGCACGTAAGTTACTAATTACTCTATTGATCGGATTATTTGCTATTCTCTTGTGGTTATGGGCAAACTTAGTAAGAATACTCATACTAATTTGTTTTTCCATACCTGAAACATCCACAATACATTTTTTAATTGGAATAGTTATTTTTTTAACTGTGGTAGGAATTCCATTTACACTTATATGGTTTTATTTTATAGAAAAAGAATATTTGACTCCTCATTCTTTTTTAGATAAAAATGGGTTTAATTTGAGTTATCCACAAAAACTAATTCTATTCTTGCCTATTTTATTTTCTGTTCTTATTTTAATTCGGTTTAAAGATTTTACTTACCCAGTATTTGATTGGGAAAAAAAATATGGGACATTTTACTTAGAGGAAAATGAAAATAATTACGAATCACAATTCTACAGGAATAAAACTGCAACTTTGATTCTAAAACGAAATTTACCAATCCTTGGACTGGGACATCATCCCAAAATATGCTTTGAGGCAGTTGGTTATAAATTTAATGAGGAAGAAGAAATCAAATTTTCTAATACAGAAAGTATTCGGCGAGCAAAAATTAAATTAAATGAAAATGAGTATTTCCTATCTTGGTGGTACATAGAAGATAATAGTAATTATTCGCCTCGAAAAAGAACCGCGTCCGAATGGAAATGGCGGAAGGATTTTATACAAAACCAAAAAAATATTATTCAAGTAAATTTAATTACCCAGACAATCAAAGAGGCTGAACATCATTATAAAGAGCTAGCAAAGGATAGACTGTAAAATATAACGGATTTATGGACATCGAATCACTCATTGGATATATGGCAGCCTGCCTTACCACAATTTCATTTTTACCGCAGGTAATACGTGTTGTTCTCACAAAAAGAACGGAAGATATTTCTAGGAATATGTACATCCTATTAAACCTAGGGGTATGCCTATGGCTCAGTTACGGAATTATGAAGAGCGATTTGCCAATTATTTTGGCAAACGGAATCACTCTTATTTTTAGTTTTACCATCTTAGTATTCAAACTAAGAGAGAAAAAACAATAAATTACTTATTTGCTTTTCGTTTTTCTGAATTACCATTATCCGCATCATCGTCTTTCTCAGAATCTTTTTTTAACTCTTTGTACAATTGACCGGTTATGATTGAGTCAGAAAATTCCTTTGCTGATCTATCTATAATTTTTTGGTCTACTTTATTATCTGTCATTAAATTCATTTTCCTTTCCGCAAATATCGGACTCTCATTATAACAAAAAATCTACCTTAGTCAATGATTTTTCGAAAGTGATTGACTAAGTGTAGATTTACCTCAATTAAATTCATTATATAGAATAGATTCCACTAGCTGTTTTTTGAAGAAATTTTCTGGTTCAATTCCTTCCACAACGCTTAATAAATAATCTGCTCGTTTTTTATTTCCAGAAAGTGTATAAATTTCAGCAAGATTAATTAAATTTTTGACATGCCCAGGTTCTCTTAAATGCACCCTTTCCCCGTAATCAAGCGCATTCGTAAATTCTCTTGCTTGTTTATAGGCATAGGATGTGAGGAACAAAAACTCAGTATCCGCAGGTCTTTCGTTTAAATAATTCTCGCATTGTCGAATTGCTGTTTTAAAATTTTTAGACTTGATATAAAGTTTTGCTAACTCTTTTTTAATATTTATATCTTCTGGTTTTATATTTTGTAATGTTTCAAAAATTCTTATTGCCATTGGAAAATTTCCATCTCGATAAGCGGACATTGCTCTTTTTTTGAGATCCATAAAATTATTCGAAGTAACAATCTTCATATTCGAAGAAGAATTTTTATAATGAATCTTCATTATCGTCAAATCATCAGTTAACTCTCCTTGCGAAAGAATTGCTCGTTCGATTTTATCGAGCTGCCCATGCCCCTCCTCTACCCTAAGTAAAATTTGTTTTTCATCTTCATTGATAAGACGTATGCCGTCTATCGTCTGTATTAAAATATCATCTCGACCATCAGATCCAATAATCACAACATCATCATGCTCTAGTTGGAAAACATTTACTTTAAGTCTAGTATCCAACTGCTCTATACCAATTTTTCGAACATAAAGGTCTTCATCTAGAAAACTTGCTCTCCCATCTCGATAGAGGATAACAAAGGGATGCTCTATATTGATATAATACAGAACTCCAGTCTCTTCACAAATGAGTCCAATCACACAAGAAATTAACATCGAGCCATCAAAAGAAATAAATACATTTTGCAATTCCTGGTAACAATCCTTTAGCCACTTTTCAGGATATTTATTTTGAAAGCTTGG